>ONRZ01000035.1:0-13546 GCA_900320345.1 uncultured Lachnospiraceae bacterium
CGCGAAGACAGGCGCTGGAAGAAGATAAACGCTCATTACCACAGGAGCAGTAAGGGCGGCGGTGAATGGGAATTCTTCGACCTGCCCGAGCAGTGGACCATAAGCTACGGAAAGCTCACCTTCAACCTCAAACCGTTTTCTTTTAAACATACGGGGTTATTTCCGGAGCAGGCGGTAAACTGGGACTGGTTCTCGGAACTTATAAGGAATGCAGGCAGACCCGTGAAGGTACTTAATCTTTTTGCCTATACGGGCGGTGCCACGCTTGCCGCAGCAGCCGCAGGTGCATCCGTTACCCATGTTGACGCAAGCAAAGGCATGGTGACCTGGGCGAAAGAAAACGCAAGAAGTTCAGGCCTTGCGGAAGCTCCGATACGCTGGCTTGTTGATGACTGTGTTAAGTTCGTTGAACGCGAGATACGACGCGGAAATAAATATGATGCGATAATAATGGATCCTCCTTCTTACGGAAGAGGACCCGGCGGTGAAGTCTGGAAGCTCGAGGAATCGATCTTCCCCTTTATAGAAAAATGTACTCAGATACTGTGCGACTCTCCTCTGTTCCTTCTTATAAATTCATATACGACAGGACTGCAGCCCGCCGTACTCTCTTATATGATAAATACCGCCATCGTCAAACGTTTCGGCGGACATGTCGAGTCAGATGAGATAGGTCTTCCCGTAACCGTTCCGGGCCTTATCTTGCCCTGCGGCGCATCCGGGAGATATACAGGGGAATAGAATGTCTCGTACAGTCTTATGAAAATATGTATTCAGGTTCAGATCACATGCACCCCATATCCGATGAGCAATATAAGCTTTACTATCCACTGTACCAGGACTATACCTATACCGATATAGACGAAGATGAGTATCCTCCCGTCTTTCTCGCTTCCCATACCAAAATGCTTTAGCAGAAACATCCTTATCATGAACACGCAGTAAACGATAAAGGTATATGGCACTGCCGGATGATAGATGAAGCTTTTTAAAAGGTGGCCCTGAAACAGAGCCAGTACCGCTCGTGTGCCGCCGCAGCCCGGACAGTATAATCCCGTGATAGTTTCAAATGCACAGTTTGGCATGATCGAAAGCCACGAATCGCCGAATATCCATATAAAGATGGCTGCGGCGAAAACCGCAGCCATCAACCATTTGCCAAGGTCGTAAAAAGTCTTGTTATAAAAGCCCTTCATATATTACAAAGCTCCGAAAATCTCAGAAAAGCCATCATTGGCATAAACCGCTATCGTAAATACGATCTGGAGCAGCAGGCCTACTCAAGATTCTTCATGATGACCATGATACCCAGCACTATTGCAGCTGCAGACAATACGAACATGCAGCATCCGCCGCAGCAGCACAGGATCGACAGGCATCCGCATACAAGCGATCCGATCGCAAATCCGACCTTGCCGCCCTGGTTTTCATCATATATGTCGGAAGAAGAAAAACTGCCCGCATCATAATACGAACTTCCGCTATCGGCAGCGCTGTCGGTTGTCTTCTCATCATCCTTCATTTCATCAAAAGCATTATCAACCGTTTCTTCCATATCGGAAGCCGCCTGAGTCACTGCTTCTTCCGCATCACTCACGCTGTCGTTAAGATTTCCTTCCACAGTCTCTTCCGCCTGAGTATTTCCGTCAAGAATATCCGATGCAGCCGTATCAAGACTTATTTCCGGCTTAACATCTTCTATGTTGGTCAGCTTTGCTCCGCAGGAAGAACAAAACTTATTACCTTCAACATTATTTTGTCCGCATTGTATGCATATCATAGTATCATCTCCCGTAAATTATTTTTGTCTCAAATAAATGTACAGCTATCAAATAGCAGTTACATGATACCATAGTTCTTCCGTTCAGGTCAACATGACCGAAACATGAGGAACTTCGTTTATCTATGATATAAAAATCCCCCGGACTGTATATCCGGGGGAGATCATTCTGTATTAACTCCGGCTTAGAATATACGTCTTACATCAAGAACGTTTCTGTAGCCTGCATTCGAAACCTTGATACCGGTCTTTGCCGTACTTGCATGTACGATCTGTCCGCCACCGATATAGATTCCTACGTGTCCTGAGTAACATACGATATCGCCTGCCTGAGCATTTGCAAGACCGCCTACACTGTAACCCATGCTCCTCTGTGCACCTGACGAATGCGGCAGGGATACACCGAAGTTCCTGTATACACCACTCGTAAATCCTGAGCAGTCGGTACCGTTCGTAAGACTCGATCCGCCATATACATAAGGATTGCCGACAAACTGCAGTGCGTAGTTCGCAACATTTGCTCCGATACCGCTTCCCGATGCAGAGTAGCTTCCGCCACCGCCGCCACCGGACTTGCCTGATTTACCGGACTTGCCTGACTTACCCTTGCCTGCTGCCCTGTTAGCAGCTGCGATAGCCGCCTTCCTTGCAGCCTCTTCCTTGCGAAGACGTGCTTCCTCTTCGGCCTTGCTCTCAGCCTTCGGGAACTCGGTGGATACGCTTACATATTCCTTGCTTACCCAGCCGTCACCTTCTTCTATGGATACCTTGACCCAGCCTGCCGTCTCATCCATTACCGTAAGTCTGTCCTGCATGGGAACCAGACCTAAAACAGGAGAATCAAGTGTTGCTTCTTCACGTACCTTAAGTGTTGTAGTCTGGACTACAGCAACACGCTCACCAACCTTCTTGGCAAGATCCACGGCTGCCGCACCGCTCACTACGAACTCACTCTTAACATAACCGGTAACATTACCGGATCTTATCTTATACCAGTCGCCGTCCTTATCGATCCATTCACCTGCGGAATTGTTATACAGCTTACCTACTACTTCACCCTCTTCACTGGGGATATCCCTGACATTAACGTAGTAAGAAACCTGAGCTATAACAAGCTTTGAAAAATCTTCCTCCGCATCATCGAACTTACCCGATGATAAATAAACCTCGATAGTAGGACCGTCCTTGGGATCCTTCTTGGGCTCCTCGGCAATCTGATCTTCCGATACGGAATTGCCGGATACACTGTTATCCGAAACACTGTTATCACTTAAAGTGGGAACCGGTGTGGGCTCGGGTGTTGCTATCAGCTCCATGGCCTCTTCGGTCTCGCTTACCGTCATGGAAGCACCGCTTGCCGCGCTGCCTACAACCGACATGCCGTTTACTACCTCGGCATCCCTGACTGCCTTTGATGCAGGTGTCTCAGCCTTTATTGAAATGTCTATCTTATCAGATGTACTTGCGGTAAGAGTATTTGCATTATCTGCCTTCTCTTCCACTTCGTTCTTGACCGCGATGCTTGTATGTACTTCCTTAGCCTTCTGCTGTGCTGCGCTGCGGGCACGCTCGGCCTTGATATCCTTGATGGAAACACCGCTTCCTGTTGCTAATATACCGCCTCCTGACGGTAATACCGACGATGCTGTCGCTGCATTTACTTTTAATGTCGGATAACCTGTAATAACCATCGCAGACGCAAGACAGCACGCTGCAACTCTGATTACGTTTTTCCTCATATTTTCCTCCGAAATATATTTACAGATTCAAAATGCTTCGCATTTTCATAAATCTGTCCTCAAAGTGTAACATTTTCTTAACAATTCCAAAAGAATATAACACCCTGTTAAAAAAAAGTCAACTCTAAACAGCGTCGTATATGTGTGACTATGTGACAGTTCTGGGATCAAATCCCGATATTCCGCTATCTGACGCAATTTGTAAATTTTTTATGAATATTATGTACCGTGAAAAAAACAAAACTACGATACAAGATACTTTTCAACCGCATATACGGCGTTTGCGCCGTCAGCGACCGCCGTAACAACCTGTCTTAAAGCCTTGGATCTTATATCTCCGACCGCATATACGCCCGGAATGTTGGTCGCACAGTCCTCTCCGGCGACCACGTATCCCTTTGCATCCAGGAGCAGTTCGCCCTCCTTAAGCTCATCCCTGTTCTGCGCACCCTTGATATAAGAAGCATTGGGCACGTTCCCGACAGCTAGGAACACACCGTTTACCGGGATCTCCGTCTCATTTCCGTCCTTAACATTTGAAACTATCACCTTCTCGACCATATCCGTACCCTGTATTTCCTTAACAACACTGTTCCACACAGGCTCAACGTTCTCGCAGGCAAAAAGCGCCGTCTGAAGTGTTTTGGCCGCACGCAGCTCATCCCTTCTGTGTATTATGTAAACCTTTTTGCACCCTCTGGCAAGAAAGATCGCATCTTCCACGGCAACATCTCCTCCGCCGACTACCGCAACTGTCCTGTTCCTGAAGAATGCTCCGTCACAGGTCGCACAATAGGACACTCCCATTCCGGCAAGTTCTTTTTCTCCCTTAACCCCAAGCTTGCTCGGAGAATTACCCGTAGCAAGGATCACAGCCTTTCCTTCATAACTTCCCTGTTCGGTATTTACCTTCTTGACGTCTCCGGCAAGTTCAAGGCTTATGATGTCAGCCTGAACCCTCTCTGTCTCATACTTATCGACATGCTCCGACATCTTTGTTGCAAGATCCATGCCGGACAGTCCCGGGAGCCCCGGATAATTGTCTATCTCATAAGTATTTATTATCTGTCCTCCGCCCATATAATTCTTTTCGATAAGAAGGACTTTAAGTTCTGCCCTCCTTGCATATATCGCAGCAGTCATACCTGCCGGGCCTGCGCCTACTATGATAAGATCGTATAATTCTGCCATTTCTGTTCTCCTTTGCCTATTGACTGTTTGGGTCATTAACTCCTGCTGCCCTACTGCATAAATTGTGGTACGCTTGACCGCAACCACAATATCTTGTATATTATATAACATGAACAGAAAACACGCAATAATAACCGGGGCATCCCGTGGAATAGGAAAGGCAATAGCGGAAAAATTTGCCGCGGCGGGTTATGATCTTACCATAACCTGTCATGATAATACCGCCATGCTCAAGGATCTGTCGGACAGGCTTGAAAAAGACTGCGGGATAAGGTGCAGGACCTTTTCCCTGGATCTGTCATTATTCGACAGTGTAAGGAAACTGTTTGATGATATCGACCGCGTTGATGTCCTTATAAACAATGCAGGTATTTCCTACATTGGCCTCCTTCAGGATATGAGCCCGCAGGACTGGAGCAGAGTGCTGAACACCAACTTAAGTTCCGCTTTCTACTGTTCGAAGCTGGCTATTCCCCTGATGCTTAAAAACGGGAGCGGTAAGATACTTAACATCTCCTCCGTCTGGGGTGAACACGGAGCATCCATGGAAGCAGCCTATTCCGCATCCAAGGGCGGACTTAACGCACTTACCAAGGCTCTTGCCAGGGAACTTGCTCCCAGCAACATCCAGGTTAATGCCATAGCCTGCGGCATGATCGATACCGACATGAACAACTGCTTTAATATAGAAGAAAAAGCTTCGATAATAAACGAAATACCGGCTGATCGCATCGGTCAACCGGAGGAAGTCGCATCCCTTGCTCTTCAGATATGCACCGGCAATACATATCTTACCGGCCAGATAATAACACTGGACGGCGGCTGGATGTAGCAGCCACCGTCCTTATCATCCTAAAGTTCCATCGCAATATCATATACCTTTGGGTTGAGCATCTTTATGTAATCCATATGCTCATTCAAAAGTTCCAGATCATTATCGTAATCTTTATGGAAATATTTGATAAGATTGAAAAATGCCCAGGCTGAGTTCGCATCCGGATATTGTGTTGCCTTCTTAAAATATTCCTTGGCCCTGGTCTGGTCGATATACTCGCGGCGTACGACCTTTTTCCCGTCCGATTCTATCTCGCCGGTCATGTAAAACAGGCCCAGGCGGTTAGCGGCATAGGGCTCATACTTATCGGCCGACAGCCTTAAATACTCCTCATATCTTGCGATAGCTTCCTTTATGGCATCATCATCCGCATTCTCAGCCTCAAGCCTGAAGATACTCTTTATCTCCCTCGCGGCAAGATTGTTGCAGGCGTAAACATATCCCGCCACCGCAGCCGCCGTGAAGAACGCATCCGCCTGCTTAAGGCACTCGGCGGTGTTGCCGCATTTTCCGCTCCTTAATGAGATCCTGTCAAACTCTCTCTCCTCTATGCATCTGTCTATCACGGGCTTTAACGCCTTAAAAGTTTCCTCATCCGAGCCCGCTTCGAGCAGGATCCTGCCGACGAGATTAACCGCTCCGGGCGCATCTATATATGTGATGCAGGTCGCGGCGAGTTCAAGCGCCGTTTTAAGCCTCTCGATATCGGACATGGAATCTATCAGCTCAATGCTCTCACATTTCTCAAGGAAGGAACTCTTCCTGTAATTTACAAGGTAATATCCTATATTCCAAAAAGACAGGGGATAGGAAGCCGCGCTCCCGCTCCATCTTCCGTTCTCCACCGTAATGCCGGCCGAGCGCAGATAAAGATTGAACGCTTCCTTATACGGATTCCTTCTGAGTATCTTCTTATAAAAGACCATGTCCGCGTATAGCTTGCAGGCGACTTTGTTTCCCGCATCCGCCATGCACATTATCTCACGTTCGGCAGACTGTGATGCTATACCGTACTTTTTAACGATCTTGTCCATGTACTCCTGCATGTCTGTCTCATAACTGCCGTCACATCTGAACCTTCCCATCATCCTTATCCCCGCTTTCTCTATTATCTCCCTGTATCATCAGCTTTCAGGGCTGCCGACACTGTTTTGCGGCCCCTCCTTAAAGGGCCCCTCCTTATGATCATTCTGTACTAAAATTATCGCTGCGAACATTATTATACACCCTGCGGTTTCCCTTATGCTCATGCGCTCATGCAGCATCACGGCTCCGCCGAGCACGGCAAAAACAGCCTCAAGGCTCATTATTATCGACGCAGGCGCCGGATCGGCGAATTTTTGGCCGATCATCTGGGAAGTGTATCCCAGGCCTCCCGATACAAACCCGCAATATAATATCGGCAGGATGGCTGTCTTTATCTGCTCTGCCGACGGTACCTCGAAAATAAATGCAAGTATTATCGAGATCACCGATGCTGTCGCAAACTGTATCGCCGATATCGTAACGGGCTCACCCTTAGTCGCGAAATGATCGCAGCATAATATGTGGCAGCTGTAGAAAAGCGCACATACGAGCATCAACGCATCACCCCTGGTAAGCATAAATCTTTCATTTATGCACAAAAGATACATGCCGATAATACCAATGACCACCGCCAGCCATACGAGCCATGAATTACTTTTCTTAAAGACGATGAAACCTATGATCGGCACAAACAGCATATACATCGCCGTTATGAAGCCGGCCTTACCGGCCGAAGTGTATACGATACCGATCTGCTGGAACAGGGTGGCTGCCACAAGGACCGTGCCGCAGCAGATCCCGCCCTTTAAGTTGGCCCTGATACCGCGTCTTACATTTCCGTCACCGCCGTTTTCAGACGTATAAAAAGAATCCCTGCGGATCCTTCCCATACGAGCCTTCGCTATCCTGTCAAGAACAAATGCCACAATACCTATAAATACGGCAGAAATGACCTCCCTCGCCGCCGTAAACGTAACAGGCCCGATATCCTCCATTCCCAGCCTTTGCCATGCAAATCCCATGCCCCAGATGGCCGCCGTAAAAATGAGGATACCGTTCCCGAGTAATCTCTTATCCTTCATGATACTGTCTTCTTAATGTCACCCTTCTGTCATAGATACCGCATGAGCTTATGTTTCTCGAAAAAGAAACCGCAGTTCAGCGCATACAGTTCAAGTTCATCCTTCTCGTCTTCCGTAAACGGTCTGTCGGCCGGATACATGTATATCACAAACCTGTATTCATCAAGCAGCTTCTGCATAAACTTTATCGGCTCGCCCGCAACCTCTGCATCATCATTCTCATACAGCAGATACTTTTCCTGCTCAGATGCATCACCGCCCAAAATCTCCGCTTCCATGCCGCACATATGATAATAATATGCCACTCCCGACAATGCCTCCCTTAGCTTGTCCACGCTGTCTTCACTCTCGGTAAGGTCACGCAGGAACTGATGGTATAACTCCTGATTTTCCTTGTTCATAAACTTTCTCCGATCTTTTTATTAAAGCAGGTCTACATTCCGGTCGCACTATACTTCTGTCTCTTATGATATAAAATACCCACCCTTAATGCAAGTACAAAGGGCGTATATTATGTTGTTCCGTCTATATTTTTCATGATATCCCCCAAATACACCCTGCCGTCATTATTGCCGGATGCATAGGTCTCGGCAAGTCCCTTCAGCTCATCCCTTACTATCGCTTCAAGTTCTCTTGAAGATATGAGATTACAGTTGCTGCCCCTCGCTATTATCTGTTCCAGATTGTCGGAGGTCGCTACGGTAACATCATATTTTTTACCGTTTGTGCTCGCAAATCTCTCTATATACTGATCCGCTGTCTGATCCTCACCCGTATATACAACGGTGAACCTTCCCGAAGTATTTTCGGATACACTCCGGCCTTTAACTTTGTATGCATCAAAAACAAGGATCACTTTTGCGTCGACCGCACCGCAGTAATTCGACATTATGTCAACCAACCTGTCCCTTGCGCTGTCGATATTGACCTGTGCGAGTCCGCGCAGTTCCTGCCAGGCAAAGATAACATTATATCCGTCGATCACCAGGTATTTTTCTTTTTTCCGTACAGGATCGTATTTATAATCCTCATACGGATCGCGTATCCTGCCGCCCGTGGATACGACCTTCGCCCTGCCGGATGCTCCGACACCCTTTCGCTTTTCCGCTTCAGCTTTTACAGAAGTACTGCTGTTTGAATAAAATGTCCTGTTTAAGATCGCATCTACTTCATCGGTTCCAAGTCCTGTCCCGGTATCCGCACCGTTCCCTTTTGCAGACTGTCTTGCATCAAAGCCCTCCATACCCAGCTCTGCCTGTGCCGATGCAAAAGACAGCTCCTGTCCTTCCCCGCCGGTCATGCCTTTTTCGGGATCGAAGGCATGCGGAAGATGCATGTTATCATATACTTCGTTCCAAGGGACAACGTAACCCGCTCCGTGTGCACAGAAAACGGAATCGGGCGTGTTCTTAAGGTCAGCCTCCGGAAGATAACCCGATGCCCCGATCACTTCTTCGGCATTATGGCACAGGTCATATCCTGCAAGGCTTAAGGACATCGTCCCGCTCCCGCCGGTATATGCGGCAAGCTCCTTTGAATAATTGCCTATGCAGACAACAGGCGCGGTACCTGTAAGTATGGCCGTATCATTAATGATCTCGGGCGCCTCCACCCTGCCGTTCATTTTCTCTATATCCGTCATTGCACGTCCGACATTTACGGCCGGCATTTCTATCCTGTAAAAATAATACGGCTCGAGCAGAATGTTCTTTGCATACATAAGCCCCTGTCTTACCGCCCTGTAAGTTGCCTGTCTGAAATCCCCGCCTTCCGTATGTTTAAGATGCGACCTGCCCGTAAGAAGGGTAAGCTTCATATCCGTTATCGGAGAGCCCGTAAGAACGCCTCTGTGCATCTTCTCCCTAAGATGCGTAAGTATCAATCTCTGCCAGTTCCTGTCAAGCACATCCTCACTGCACACCGTTTTGAAACTCAGACCGCTCCCCCGCGGCTGCGGCTCGAGCAGCAGATGTACCTCGGCATAATGCCTTAACGGTTCGAAATGCCCCACTCCCTCAACGGGTGCCGCTATCGTTTCCTTATATACCACGGATCCCGTATCGAAGGTGACGCTTATCCCGAATCTGTTCTTTACGGTCTTGGTCATCACTTCCATCTGGACGCTGCCCATTACCCTTACCAGTATCTGTCTGCTCATCTCATCGAATTCAACTTTAAGCTGGGGATCCTCTTCCTCAAGTATCCTAAGCTGTTTGAGCAGCACGGCATCATCCGTGCCGTCGTCCGCCTTCACCCTGTATCTTAGCACAGGCTCGAGTATGGGAGCATTTGTTCCCGAAAGCGATCCAAGGCCCATTCCCTGCCTTGTCTCATTAAGGCCTGCCACCGCGCAGATCCGGCCGGCGGTCAGTTCGCTGACGGTCTCATATTTATCACCTGAATAAATACGTATCTGGGTTACCTTCTCATCTCCGATAACGTCCCTGTTCCTTAATACTCCGCCCGTCAGTTTAAGATGCGTGAGCCTGTTGCCCTGTGCATCCCTCGTTATCTTAAAGACTCTTGCGGCAAATTCATCCGGGTATGCTAAGGCTGCGGTATATTTTTCAAGTCCCCGTAAAAGCGTGTCAACGCCTTCGAGCTTAAGTGCCGAACCTCCGAAAACGGGAAAAAGCTTTCTGTCCCTTATAAGTCCCGCGATGCGCTCATCGCCGATCGGTCCGCCGTTCTCAAGGTATTCTTCCATCAGCTCCTCATCACACATCGCTATCGTCTCGTAATCTTCTTCCGAAAGTCCGCTACCGTCAAAGGCTGCACTAAGATCCACGCAGCAGTCACTTAGTTTTGCCCTTATCTCGCCTGATACTGCCGCCTTGTCAATGCCTTCCCTGTCCAGTTTGTTTATGAAGATAAATGCCGGGATCTCATATTGCTTAAGAAGCGACCATAAGGTCAGAGTATGACCTCTAACGCCGTCATCGGCGCTGATTATAAGGATGCAATAATCCAGAACCTGCAGCACGCTCTCGGCTTCCGCGGAAAAATCGACATGCCCGGGCGTGTCAAGAAGAGTGATCGACAGATCATCATATGTAAGTTCAGCCTGTTTGGAAAAAATTGTGATCCCGCGTTCCCTCTCCTGATCCGCGGTATCAAGGAAGGTGTCCCTTGAATCCACCCTTCCGAGCTGTCTGATGCTTCCTGTCTTATACAGCATGGCCTCTGTCAGGGTAGTCTTGCCTGCATCCACGTGGGCTATTATACCTAAATTTATATGTTTCAATGTAAGTACCCGTTTCCTGTATTGGTCTGTGGTGGTTTTATTATACTATATGGGGGAATTGTTGCAAATCCAAGAAACAATCCGCAATGTGCTTCTTTATAAAGGATTCCTGCAAACAAGAGACATACTCAAAAATCCTACGGATTTTTTCGTTCGTCTCTTGTTTTCCAATAAAATACAGGATATAAAAAGGGTTTCGCAAGCAAGCTTGGAAACCCTTCCATATCCTGTATTTTGCAGGAATCCTTATCTCTTCGAAAATTGAGGTGCACGTCTTGCGCCCTTTAAGCCGTACTTCTTCCTCTCCTTCATACGAGGGTCACGGGTTAAGAAGCCTGCTGCCTTGAGGGTCGGACGATACTCTGCATCCGCCTTGACAAGTGCTCTTGCGATACCATGTCTTATGGCACCTGCCTGTCCTGTAAATCCACCGCCCTTAACATTGACAAGCACATCAAACTTATTAACGTTATCGGTTACGGCAAGAGGCTGGCGAACGATCGTCTTAAGAGTCTCCATACCAAGATACTCATCTATGGATCTCTTATTTATGGTGATGTTACCCTTACCGGGCATTAAATATACTCTTGCTATTGCTTTCTTTCTTCTACCTGTTCCGTAGTATCTCTCTACTGCCTTAGCCACTGTAATATCCTCCTTTCAATCCTCTCTTAAAACTTGATCTCTTCAGGCTTCTGAGCAGCATGCGGATGCTCAGCTCCTGCGTAGACAAATAACTTCTTGTACATCTTGTTTCCGAGGGGACCCTTGGGAAGCATTCCTCTTACAGCCTTCTCAATAACCTCTGTGGGAGCCTTGGCAAGCTTCTCCCTTAAGGTCTGCTGCTTCATACCGCCAACATATTCAGAATGACGGTAGTAGATCTTATCATCAAGCTTCTTGCCTGTGACCGTGATCTTCTCGGCGTTTGTTATGATAACGTAATCGCCTGTATCTGCATGAGGTGTAAAGATGGGCTTATTCTTACCCCTTAATATCTTAGCTACCTCTGATGCCAGACGACCAAGTGTATATCCTGTAGCATCAACGACATACCATTTTCTCTCAATGGCTGCTTCGTTTGGCATAAATGTCTTCATCTTGATTCCTCCATATAATAACTATAACCTGCTGACCTTATCCTTATCTTCACAAATGTTGGGAAATGACATCCGTGAAAGGCCGGTCACTGTCACGTTTGAACGGAAGTCCCGCCGGGGCTATGGCGCAATCTCCCCATTCAGACGCTTAAATATTATATTACACACACCGGGGCGTGTCAACAGCGAATTTTTGCCTTAAATTCCCCCGGATCTCATTGAGATTACATATAAAAATTGATAAAATCTTCCTATGGAGGTGACTTACTATGGATGGCATACAATTCTTACTTGATCTTGCGATCATATTATTTGCGGCAAAAATGCTTGGACTTCTCGTTAAGAAGATCGGTGCTCCCGAGGTTGTCGGAGAGATACTGGCAGGTCTCTTATTAGGTCCCGCTGTCTTTGGTTTTATAAAGGAAACCGACTTTTTATCCAAGATGGCAGAGATCGGCGTCATTATGCTGATGTTCGAAGCCGGTCTCGGAACCGATCTTAAGGAGCTTAAGAAAACGGGCCTTAAGGCTACCCTTATCGCGTGTGCGGGCGTGGCAGTACCCATGGCTTTGGGTGCTGTCCTGTTCATGTCCTTTTACGGGTTCGATACGGTCGGATCTCCCAACTTCCTAAAAGGTCTGTTCATAGGTACGATCATGTCGGCAACATCCGTAAGTATCACGGTCGCAACGCTTAAGGAGCTGGGAAAATTAAACGATACCGTCGGTATCACGATAACAAGCGCGGCAATAATCGATGATATCATAGGCATCATCGTCCTTACCGTTGTGATAAGCATGAGCGGAGCTTCGGGCAATACCGCAGGCATCGGTACCGTAATACTGAAAGTCGTGATCTTCTTTGTCATCGCTATCATTTCAGGGTATCTGATCTATAAGGGTATGGTATGGCTCGACAATAACCACCCACACACGAGAAGGATACCGATAATAAGCCTGTGTTACTGCTTCCTTCTGGGATTCATCGCCGAACAGTACTTCGGCATTGCCGACATCACAGGTGCCTATGTTGCAGGCGTGATACTGTGCAACCTGACCGACAGGGATTATATAGAGAGCAAGGTCGATATCAGCTCTTACATGGTATTTGCTCCGCTGTTCTTCGTAGGCATCGGTCTTAAGACCACGATCAATTCAATGAACGGGATACTTCTTCTCTTCAGTATCTGCTTTGTCATCGTGGGACTTGTAGGTAAGATTATCGGCTGCGGCCTGTGCGCACGGATATTGCGGTTCAACAGAAGAGATTCAATGAAAATAGGTATAGGCATGATGGCACGAGGCGAGGTGGCTCTCATCACCGCCCAGAAGGGACTCGCGGCAGGACTGCTCACATCCGATTATTTCACGGCTGTCATCCTGCTCATTCTTGCAAGCTCCATCATAACTCCGGTCATGCTGAAGCGGCAGTATAAAAAAGAGGCCGAAGCTGTCGCCATATCGGAAAATGAAGAACCGGCCATAACGGAAAATACCGAACCCGCAGTATCGGACAGTACCGAACCCGCGGTGCCGGAAAATACCGAAAC
>ONRZ01000035.1:13559-19176 GCA_900320345.1 uncultured Lachnospiraceae bacterium
TCTTCCTTCTTCCTCGAAGGAGAAGTATTCTGACCGTGCTGGGTATTATGATCTTCCGATGACTGTGTAATAAAACCGTCGGCATCGATGGATGCATGATTGGATATGCCCTGCATATAATTTAATATCGAAGTTTTCTTTTCATCCTCTGCCAGCCTGGTCTTACAGCCTTCCTGAACGCAGGGGATGAATTGTATCGTCTTTATCTTACATTCTTTATCAAGGATGACTCTGAGATATCCCGTATCCACGGTCTTTGAATTGAACCAGAAATTCCCAAGGCTGTATATGACCGGGACCCCGTCCACATAATCAAGTCCCTGCAGGCAGTGCGAATGATCGCCTATTATAAGATCAGCGCCTGCTGCCGCATATTTTTTCGCAAGATCCCTTTGGCTCTGTTCCACAAGGTCGGTATTTTCGCTTCCCCAGTGAACATAAGCTATACAGAAATCACTGTTTGCCTTGGCTTCTTCGATCACCTTAACATATCTAGTCGCATCGAGAGTCCTGAGTACACCCGGGCTGTCGGCCGTGGCTTCTTTCGTATCCGGATTGGCCGTCCTTTCTATCTGGGTGGCACCGGTATATGCTATCGTCTTACCGTTTATACGGATGTATGCAGGCTTCACCGCTTCATCAATGTTCTTGCCCGCACCTACAAAAGGGACCTTCGCCTCTTTCAGGATATCGATCGTATCTATAAGGGCATCCGGTCCATGGTCATATGCATGATTATTCGCAAGCGATACAATGTCAACTCCCATATCATGAAGAATGTTCACGTTTGAGGGTTTTGCCCTGAACGCATACTGTTTGCCCGCAGTCGGAGTACCTCTGTCACTGTAAGGGAATTCATTGTTTGCCATGAAGATATCGGCGGCCTTGAGCCCTTCCATGACTCCCGGCAGGATACACTGTCCTATATCACTCCCCCTGTCCCTGAAGGCACCCATATTTGAATATCCGTCGTGAAAACAGATATCACCCACAAACACAAGTGTCGTTTCATCGGGCGATGCGGCATGCATGGAATAGATCTTATTTTCATCATCCCATATTTCCTCCTCTTCGGCAGGGCCCGCCTCTGAATCATCAGTGAGATCCGCAGGGTTCTCGTTTTGCGAAGGGACCGGTTCATCCTCGGTCTCCATGATAATGACCGGAAGGTCCTCACCACTCCCGTCCGACTTCTCGATCGTTATGCCGGAAACACTGCCATCATCCTTTTTTCCGAACAGATCCGCAGCGGTATCGGCATATTCTTTTACCTGCTCGCAGCCCGTCAAAGCAAAGGATGCAGCACATAAGATCACCAAATATGTTATTGTCTTTTTTATCCCGTCTCTTATCATAAAGCCTCGCAATAACAGATCTTTGTATAAAACAAAAGGGACATGCTCATGCACATCCCTTTGATTATACCATACTTCAATTCCAAAACAATGTCTTAGTACTTAGCAGTTGAAACCTTCACGCCCGGGCCCATTGTAGAAGCAAGAGTTATGCTCCTTAAATACTGTCCCTTAAGTGCGCTGGGCTTAGCCTTAACGATCGCTTCCATAAGAGTATTGAAGTTCTCCTGGAGCTTCTCTTCTGAAAATGATGCCTTGCCGACCGGAACATGGATGATGTTGGTCTTGTCAAGACGATACTCGATCTTACCTGCCTTGATATCATTGACAGCCTTGGTAACATCCATTGTAACCGTGCCTGCCTTTGGGTTGGGCATAAGTCCCTTGGGACCGAGAACCTTACCGAGACGTCCTACAACGCCCATCATATCAGGTGTAGCAACAACTACGTCAAAATCGAGCCATCCTTCATTCTGGATCTTGGGTATAAGCTCATCTCCGCCTACGAAATCCGCTCCTGCAGCCTCAGCCTCCGAAAGCTTGTCACCTTTTGCAAATACAAGTACCCTTGTTACGCGGCCTGTTCCGTTGGGAAGTACGACTGCACCACGGATCTGCTGATCCGCATGACGTCCGTCACAGCCTGTCCTTATATGGCACTCAATAGTCTCATCGAACTTAGCCGACGCTGTCTTCTTAACTAATGCAATAGCATCCGCAGGCTCATAAGCGACAGCTCTGTCAACCTGCTTGGCTGCCTCTGTATATTTCTTACCGTGTTTCATATTTACGCTTCTCCTTACTTATTTTCTCAGCACTTACCGGTCATAAGGAATCCATCGCATCGCGATCTTCTCCGCTTCGCTCCGGTCCGCGCATAACGATCATCTTCCGGATGATATGCGCCCCTTATGACAGATCCACCATTATTTCCAATCTTCAACAGTAACGCCCATGCTTCTGGCGGTTCCTGCGATCATGCTCATTGCTGCTTCCAGTGATGCCGCATTAAGATCGGGCATCTTTGTCTCAGCTATCTCCTGAAGCTTTGCCTTGGATAAAGTAGCAACCTTAGTCTTGTTGGGAACACCCGAACCGGACTTGATGTTGCATGCCTTCTTTATAAGCACTGCTGCAGGCGGAGTCTTGGTGATGAAGCTGAAGCTTCTGTCCGCGTAAACTGTGATGACAACAGGGATGAGAACATCGCCCTTGTCTGCTGTCTTGGCATTAAACTGCTTCGTAAATTCAACGATATTTACGCCGTGCTGACCGAGAGCCGGTCCAACCGGAGGTGCCGGAGTTGCCTTGCCGGCAGGGATCTGCAGCTTAATATAGCCTTCTACCTTCTTTGCCATTTTTCTTTCCTCCTAAATATGTGGTAGTGGCGGGAACTGTTTCCCTCCCACAGTCCAAAAGGGATAAACCCTTGAACTCAGAATAAATTAATCATCTCTGCTTCGCTATCTCATCGAAGCTGATCTCGACGGGTGTCTCACGGCCAAACAGTTCTACATTGATCGTAGCCATCTGCTTGCCCATATCCATCCTCTGTACAACACCGACCGTATCCTTCCATACGCCGGCAACAACCGAAACGGTATCACCTTCAACAAAGTCAATATAAACATTCTCGGTCTTGATACCAAGCGGTTTCATCTCTGATTCGGGCAGCGGAACCGGCTTGCTTCCCGGTCCTACAAAGCCCGTGACGCCGCGAGTATTCCTTACTACATACCACGTCACATCATTCATTATCATATTTATTAGAACGTATCCCGGAAACATCTTCTTGGAAGAGGTCTTCCTGACACCGTTCTTTACTTCAGTCACATCCTGCATCGGAACCCTTACCTCAAGGATCTCTTCCTCAAGATGACGGTTCTCTATAGCCTTCTCGATATTTGCCTTTACCTTATTCTCATATCCGGAATAAGTATGGACAACATACCAGTTGGCCTCTGTACTGTTAGTATCAGACATATCCTCTCTCCTTTACAGATTTATGATAAAATCAATACCGTACTGAAGGCCCATATCGAGAACAGCGATCAACACGCCGACAACAAACGACACCAATACAACAGCTATCGTCTGCCTGGTCACTTCATCCCTGTTAGGCCATATGATCTTATTAAACTCAGCCTTAACGCCCTTGAACCAGCTTCCGCTCTTCTTGGCCGCACTCTCAACTGCGTTGTTATTTGTATCTCCCATGGCTTCTCCTCTATATAACATAGTCTTATTTCCGACTAAATCTGTCGGATGCCTGTGCTGTCAACAACTCATACTTCGTATTCGTTGGACGGTACCGGGCTCCTTACTTGGTTTCCTTGTGCATAGTATGTCTCTTGCAGAACCTGCAGTATTTCTTAGTCTCCATTCTGTCAGGATGTGTCTTCTTATCCTTGGTCGTATCGTAATTACGATTCTTGCACTCCGTGCAGGCAAGTGTTATCCTTGTACGCATTTTTTCCTCCTAATGTAACTGAATATTTCATGGCAGAAGCCCAATCGCTTCGCGCACTAAAAAAACGCCTTTCAGCGCTTCGCCCGTTAATATTAGCATATATGCCGCCTTGCGTCAACATTTTTTTATATGTATAATGTGATAAACACAGCACTATATATTGCGGTCTCTTATGCGTCTACCACACAATCTGCCATATGTCAAGACGGTAAAGAAAATTTCGGCAAAATTGATAAAAAAACTAAGTTATTTATTGTCACATATGTTGCATTCCGTGATGAGAAGGTGTATAATGAAGTCACCATTAAATATAGGAAAGTGTACCCATTTTCAAATCGTCGGGTTCAGGCCGGAAGGATCCGGTCACAACAGACAATTTTAATGAAGGATCTGCAGGGATCTTTCAGATGTCTCAAAATCCGTCATAAGGGAGGACCGCTTGCGGTGGACCCTGATGACACCAGCCGACGAACTCTTATACCGGGAGGGTATGAGTGGGATCAAGGAAGAAAGGAGGGGCACTTATGGCAGACATAACAACATTAAATACAGTCTATAACCATTTCATGACGGCATATGCTCCTCAGGGTACCAACAGCAAGTACGATACCCATAAGAAAGATGAGCTTCGTGGCGTTTATAATTCTATTGTTAAGCTCAATAAAGAATCTCCTCTCTTCCTTATAGATAACAGTAATGAGACCAAGGAATTTGCGATCAGCTTAAAGGAAAGTGCCCGATCGCTGAAGAACACGATATCATCATTGTCAGTGGAGAACGGCGACGATATCTTATCCAAGAAAACCGTTTCAAGCAGCAATGATGATCTGGTAAGTGCTTCTTATATAGGAAATACCACAAAAGGAGAGAGTCCTCCGGGAATAGAGCTTACCATTGAACAGCTCGCATCGGGGCAGACCAATCAGGGAAGATCGCTCCCGCCGGATGAGATGGGACTTCCGCCCGATACATACTCCTTTGATATAAGATCGAGGGATATAGATTACGAGTTCCAGTTCAATATAAATGAAGGGGACACGAACAGAACAATCGAAGAAAAGCTGGCGAAGCTTATAACGCGCTCGAACATCGGGATACATGCTGAAGTAGCCGAGGAGAACGGAAACATCTCACTCCGGTTAAGGTCAGACGACACCGGTGTTAAAGGTGACTCCGGGCTCCAGTTCATCGTAAGCGATGACAAAACAAGTAAAACAAAGGGCGCTGTCGATTACTTCGGGATCAACAATGTATCCGATATGCCGACAAATGCCCTCTATACGATAGACGGTGAAGCAGAGTCGGCTCCGTCGAACAACATAACCGTAAACAAGGCTTACGATCTGACTCTTAAGGGCCTGACCGAGGAAGGTGAAAAGGTATCGATAGGGCTCAAGACCGACGTGGAGTCGCTGACCGATAATATTTCCAATCTGATAATGGGATATAACGCCTTTATCCAGAATGCAGCCAAATACCTTGATTCGCAGCCTCAGTCCAAGGCGCTTGTAAGGGAAATGTCGGGACTCAGTTCAGGCTTCGGAAATGATCTTGAATCATTGGGCGTCAACTTTAATTCGGACGGTCAGATATCTCTGGATAAGAACCTTATACAGCAGACGGCCGAGGAGGATGATTCGCTCACCAAGTTTGACAACGTCAAGAAATTTGCAAACAATATACTAAATAAGGCTAACCAGATAGCATTGGATCCGCTTCAGTATACTAATAAGAAGATAGTCGCTTACAAGAATCCGAACGGGCATAACTATGCGGCACCTTATGTAACAAG
>ONRZ01000081.1 GCA_900320345.1 uncultured Lachnospiraceae bacterium
GATAAGCTTGCTTATGTACATTGCGGTAGTTTCGCCTTCTATGCTTGAATTGGTCGCTATGATCACTTCCGTTGCATCCGTTGACTGAAGCCTCTTAAGGAGCTCCGGCAGTCTGATATCATTGGGACCTATACCGAGACTTGGATTGATCGCTCCGTGAAGTACATGGTAAACGCCGTTATACTTGCCTGTTTTTTCGTAAGCGCTCATATCCCTTGTGTTCTCAACGACCATTATCTGCTTATGATCCCTGTTAGGATCATTGCACACAGGACAGATCTCGTTATCCGTAAGGGTATAGCAATTCTTACAGTACTTGATGTTGGTCCTTGCGTCCGTCATTGCATTGGCCAGGCTCTCTACCTTTTCCTTTGGCATATTTATGATATGAAACGCCAGACGCTGCGCCGATTTATTGCAGTTCCCCTATGAGCCTGCTTATATATCCGCTGTACAGTTCCATTATTTACTCCCCTTCGTGGTACCCCTCAATTATCAATCAAAAGGGAAATCCCCCTCCCATGCCGAGACCGCCTGTCAGTTTGCTCATGGTATTTGCGCTTGCTTCCTCAACCTTGCGAAGGGCCTCGTTCGCCGCAGCCATGATAAGATCCTCAAGCATCTCGATATCATCGGGATCGACCACTTCCTCCTTAAGCTTAACGGAGGTTATCTCCTTCTTTCCTGAAACGGTCACTTCTACAGCCCCGCCGCCTGCAGCCGCAGTGAACTCCTTCTCCTCGAGTTCCTTCTGGCTCTCTTCCATCTGTTTCTGCATCTTCTGGGCCTGTTTCATAAGATTGTTCATGTTTCCGGGCATACCCATCCCACCGGGAAATCCGCCTCTTTTTGCCATTATCTCTTCCTCCGCTTAAACTATTGATCTTCCGTCACTATATCCATTTTTATTGCGCTAAGATCGGGATATTTCCTCATGAATTCACTCTTGTTCTCAGAGAACATCACATCAAAATCCATTGTTTTTCCCATAACGCTCTCTATCGCTTCCTTTATCTCACCGCTTACCGCATCACTTTTAAGATAATCATAATTCATGGGATCCATTACCGCGATCAGCAACCTGTCATCTTCCGATACGGACAGTTTGCATTTTCTGAGCATGCTCTGTCCGGGATTGCTTACTCCCGCTGTGATCTGGGACCATCTGGCTGCCGCCTTCTTTATATCCTCCGGCAAAGCTTTAGGAAGCGGAGCGCTGACCGCTTCTTCCTGCCTCATATCACCTTCCGCAGCGCTGTCCGGATTTACGAATACACCCTGTTCGAATTTTTCTTCAAGGACTCTTATCCGGTCTGTGAGCGAATCCGTATCCGTCTCCAACTGAGGCTTGCATAATTTTATAATAGCGATCTCGATAAGTATCCTCTTCTGTGTCGCAAATTTTATATCATTTGACAGATTGGAAAAAATGCGGATATAACGCATTATCCTGTTCTGGTCGACAGCTTCCGCTTCCCGCTTAAGCTGCGCAAGATTCTCCGAAGTCATATCAAGGACTTCTTCGATCTCATCCTCTTCGGATGTCTTCACAAGCAAAAGATTCCTAAGATACCAGGTTAGGTCAACAACAAACTGTGTCAGTTCACGTCCCTGCATCACAACGGTATCAAGTATCTTCACCGAGGACTTGATGTCTCTTGCAATGATCGCACAGATTAGATCCGAAAATACCTTGGTATCTACGGTTCCCAGGACCTCAAGTACCTTGTCGTAGGTAAGCGTCTGTCCGTAATAAAACGAATTGCACTGATCCAAAAGACTTAAGGCATCTCTTAATGCCCCGTCCGCAGACCTTGCGATATACCGTACCGCCTTCTCCTCCGCATCTATATCTTCTCCGGCCATCAGCTCATTAAGCCTCTCGACTATCGTATCTACAGATATCCTCTTAAAATCATACCTCTGACACCTTGATACTATGGTCACGGGGATCCTGTGCATCTCCGTGGTGGCCAGTATGAATATAACATATGAAGGCGGTTCCTCAAGAGTCTTTAACAGTGCATTGAACGCTCCCGGGGACAGCATATGCGCCTCGTCTATTATATATACCTTATACTTTCCGTTTGTGGGAGTGTACGTTACATCATCCCTGATATCCCTGATATTTTCAACTCCGTTATTTGAAGCCGCATCTATCTCGATTATGTTCATGGAGGTCCCGTCCGCCGCAGCAATGCAGCTTGAACATTTCCCGCACGGGCTTCCGTTCACCGGGTTCTCGCAGTTAACTGCCCTGGCCATTATCTTGGCCACGGTTGTCTTACCGGTTCCCCTTGTGCCGCAGAACAGATACGCATGACCGACTCTGTCCTGCAGTATTTGATTTTTCAGAGTCGTTACTATAGCGTCCTGTCCCTTGACATCCTCAAACCTGTCGGGCCGCCATTTTCTGTAAAGAGCGGTATAAGACATCCTCTTCCTCCGTAAATCCTATGATCAATCGCCGAAGCTTATTCCGAGAAGCTTGGCCTCCTTTATTATCGTTGCATCCGGAGATACATATTTAAGCTTACCGGCCACCTCATCAAGAGGAACCTTTACTATCTCCCTGTTCTTGTAACCTACCATGAATCCGTATTCACCCTTCATGATGAGCGCTCCAGCCTCAGCACCGAGACGGCTTGCAAATACCCTGTCATATGCACACGGTGTACCGCCGCGCTGTGTATGTCCGGGAACGGTAACCCTTATCTCCTGGCCGGTCCTCTTCTGGAGCTCATCGGCCAGCTCATATGATACCGACGGATATTTTGATTTCTCCATATATTCCTTGAGTTCTTTCTTGCTCATCTTGGCCTTCTGCTTGCTCATTGCACCTTCGGCAACCGCAAGGATGGTGAATGTGCTTCCTCTCTTTACTCTTAAGTTGATCGCATCGACTATCTTATCCGTATCATAAGGTATCTCGGGTATCAGTATGATGTCAGCACCGCCTGCGATACCGGCATTGAGCGTAAGCCAGCCAACCTTATGTCCCATTACTTCAACTATGAACACACGTCCGTGCGAAGAAGCCGTGGTATGTATGCAGTCTATGCAGTCCACCGCGATATCAACGGCACTCTGGAAGCCGAAGGTCATGTCTGTTCCGTACAGATCGTTATCTATGGTCTTGGGAAGCGTGATTATATTAAGGCCTTCCTGACTCAGCAGATGCGCGGTCTTATGTGTTCCGTTGCCGCCGAGTACCACCAGACAGTCAAGATTGAGATTATAATATGTCTGCTTCATTGCAGCCACCTTGTCAAGTCCGTTCTCATCAGGCTCCCTTATCGTCTTAAACGGTGTCCTTGATGTACCGAGTATCGTACCGCCTCTTGTAAGGATTCCCGAAAAATCCTTAAATTCGAACTTTCTGTAGTCGTGATAGATAAGCCCCCTGTAGCCGTTGTTAAAACCGTAGATCTCCACCTGATCTCCGCCAAGGGTGTACCATAAGGACTTAACAACGCCTCTCATTGCCGCATTAAGCGCCTGGCAGTCACCACCGCTTGTCAACATACCGATTCTCTTCATACTTCCTTCTCCTTTCCGTAACCGTTTGATCGTATAATTTGTAAAAAGACATCATAAGGGATCCACAGTCACGCGGTACCCTTTATGATATAATCTACCATTTCTCCAACGTTCTTCATCTTGACGACCGTCTTCATGTCAAAGCGGATATCGAATTCCTCCTCGACCGCATCCATGAGAGTGATGTGTATAAGGCTGTCCCATCCCTCAACATCGGCAGCAGTGGTCTCATCGCTGACCGTGATATCGTCCCTGTCAAAAACATCCCGGAACACTTCATTAAGACGTATATATATTTCTTCCCTGCTCATATCATTCCCCTTTCTTCATTATAAAAATCCAATAAGGCAAAAAAGCCCCGTATTTCCGCTACATCTGATTTACCGATATATACCGGTTCTTATTCTCATAATCCCCGGGTATCTTAAATTCCCATGTCCTGTTGCCTTCCTCATCTTCATTTACAAGGTCAAACCCCATGAGTGCATAGAAATCCTTGACCATCTTATTCTTTGCCGTCGGATAATAATATCCCCTAATAGTCTTAATGCCTGCTGCCCTCGCCTTGCTCACAAGCTCATCCATCATGGCAAATTCCATATCCCTCTTAAGCACACGGCAGCTCATTATCCACAGATCCATATCAAGGACATCTCCGTTCTTGTGGCCGATGACCACCGAGACTACTCCGTTGTCCCCGAACTTGTCCTCTAACTTGCCGTAAATGTCAATATATTCATCCGATCCCGCTATCTCTTCGATCTCGGCACGGGTATACCGCCTTGTTGTAAGGTTGAACTGGTTGCTCTTATTTGACAGCTGCGCTATCCTGTCCATGTATATGGGTTCGAATCCTTTTATCGTACCCTTCATTTCAAGAGAGATAAGGTAATCCCCGTAATTGTCAAAACTTGCCTCGAGCTTTGCCCTTTGAGCATTTTCTTTATACATCTCATTGCGCTTGGCATCATCGGCCGACAGATTGGTCACCTCAAAAAAACCGGAGTGGTCAATGACTCTTATATAATCCTCAACACTGCCGATCTCGGGAGATACCACATTAAGCTGTGTCCTTACTATCTCCCGTTCCGCCGGATTGTCGTCGACAAACACGAAGGATTCGGGCAGGAGATTAAGTTCCTTTGCCATATCCGCAAGGTTCTTGCTCTTGGGATCCCAGTTAGCCTTGATGACTATGAAATCATCCGGTTTGAGCACTCCGTCCGGATGATTGAGTCCGGCGATCGCATTCTCTTCCTCATTTTTCGAGCATACATTGAGGATAACGCCTATATCCTTCTGCTGTTTAAGATAATTCTGGAATTCGGAATATACCTGTCCCATGGATGTCTCCGGACCTATCTCCAGATTCTCGACGCCGTCATCGCCCACTATGCCGCCCCAGAGCGTATTATCAAGATCGAGCGCCAGCGCCTTCTTGTTCTTGCCGTATATCGACTTGATGATATTGCTCACATTATGCGCAAGCGTCGGTATCGCTTCCATAGACAACGCATACTTATACATATGCCAGTAAAGAGGATCCGACCATTTATCAAGTCCGTATGCAGCCGACAGGTAATTTATATCCTGGATGAAGAAATCCTTATGCTCTCTTGCATATCCCGCAAACCTCTCGTTCAAGCGGTTGATATAGCTTACTCTTCCGTGTATATCGGTCGCATCCGCATTACCCAACAATCTGTAAAACGGATATTCAAAATTATTCTGGATTATCGGGCAATTATATGCACTTTCTATCTTACCCCACAATTTAAAAAAGTGGTCAAAATCGGCATCCAGAAGCCCATCCACCTCAGCCTCGCTCATGGACAGCAGCGGATACTGCCTTATATTCCTGTTGCTCGTATGTATATATATGATATCCGGCTTAAAATCCACAAGCTCCGGATTGTCAAACATGACATCTTCCCAGTACTGCGCATATTCGCACTCATAAAACTCGGGCCGTATGCCCTGATCCAAAAGGAACAGTTCCATGATCGCACAGATATCGTGAGTAGTAGAGCCCCCGAGCACTGCTATCTTCTTGTCTATGAAGTGCACATCCTGCTCAAGAAGCTGCCTTTTTATTGACTTCTTCTTCTTTATTAAGTATCTGCTGTCAAAGGGATATTGTAATTCCTGCATATGAATGATGGGCCTTCCTTGTTATCAAAAGTTATACATTAAAGTATATCCGATTTGCCCTTCGATTTCAATCAAAACGGCGATTAAATACGCTGTTATTTGAAACGTCGGCTTATATATGATATAATCCCGATGTCAACTATAAAACACGTGATAACAGGAGGATTTTGTTATGGAAGATCTGGAAATGTATGCTTCACAGGGAGCAAGTACGAGCAGTGTTATCTTTTCTCTCGCATTCTGCGTGCTCTCTATCGTTGCAATGTGGAAGATTTTTGAGAAGGCCGGTGAGCCGGGATGGAAAAGCATAATTCCCATCTACGATCTTTACATTCTGTTTAAGATCGCATGGGGCAAGGGAATACTGTTCCTTCTCTTACTCATCCCTGTTGCTAACATTGTTGTTTACTTCATTCTTTACTGGAAGCTGGCTAAGTCATTCGATCAGAGTACGGGTATGTGTGTCCTGATGCTGTTCTTCCCGCAGATCGTAATGCTTATCCTTGGATTCGGCAATGCGGAATACATCGGTCCCCAGTAACATCAGACTTGTTTGTATGAGTCAAAAGGCGGAACTGCTTCATAAACAGTTCCGCCTTTTTTATTTCGTTTCAATTTTCTCTTCCGGCTCCCAGTACATAGAAAGCAACCGCACTTGCGGCAGCCACATTAAGAGAATCTATGCCCGGTGCCATCGGGATCTTTACGATATAGTCGCATGCATCGATCACTTCCCCCGAAAGCCCGTATCCTTCGTTACCCATGATGATGATAAGTTTCTCTTCCGAAGCAAGCCCCGGATCCGACACGGAGACCGCCCTCTCATCAAGCGCCATTGCCACTGTCTTAAAACCATACCGCTTAAATAGTTCCATGCAGTCCAAAGTTTCACCAAAATAAGCCCACGGTATCTGAAAAACAGTCCCCACACTGACCCTTGCGGCTCTTCTGTACAGCGGATCGGAACAATCCTTTGTCAGCAGTATCCCGTCCATATACATGGCTGCCGCCGACCTTATTATCGCACCCACATTGCTCGGATTCTCAACATCATCAAGCAATACCACCCGTCTCGAATCCTTAAGGATATCTCCGGGGGTTATACGGATCTTCCGCTTCATCGCACACAGCACGCCTCTTGTGAGCTGATATCCGCGTATCCTTGAAAGCGCTTCATCGCTTCCCACATATATGGGCACATCGGGATAAAGCTTCCCTATCCTGTCTATCACCTGTTTTCCGTGACCCGTAAGCGCCTCTTTGCACGTAAGTACGGATTCGGGTTCGTATCCGGCATCCAGCGCCCGTTCTATCACCATAGGGCTTTCCGCAACGAAGATCCCTTCATCCGGTGCATATATCATCTTAAGCTGAGGTTCTGTCATTCTTGCATAAATATCAAGCAATGGCGAATCATAATCTGTGATCCCGATCATCATTTACAGCCCTGTCCCGTCCTCTCCTTTATGATTAGTTAAATCTCCCGTTCCCGGAAGGGTTCATACCCCGCTCAGATCAAATTCCGGGATATAGCATTCATCCGCAGACTCCTTATCCTGCATATATCCCCTTACACCAAGGTTTTCCGCATAACGAAGGAGACTCCTGTATTCATTTTCCGTTAACCGTCTGTTTATCTTAGGATATCCGTCAAGCATGCCGTTCGGTGTGTACTGGTTGAGCAGGCTCAATAAGACGCTGTCGCCGAATCTGTCATGGATCTGCTTTATGATAAGTTTCGCCTGGATGAGCATGCCGGGCATCAGCAGATGGCGTATGATAACACCCTTCTTTAGCATCATCCCGTCTTCTTTTTCTTCAAATATGCACTCTGGGCATTGCCGCACCATCTCATCCACGGCTGCCAGCGCGATATTTGGATATCCGGCCGCATTACTGTAGCGGAGCGCATCTTCATCCCTTATGTATTTA
>ONRZ01000162.1 GCA_900320345.1 uncultured Lachnospiraceae bacterium
ACACATGACTTAAGCAAGTATTCACCTTCGGAATTTATCGTGGGAGCAAAGTATTATCAGGGCTTCAGGAGTCCGAACAATGCTGAGCGTGAAGCGATCGGTTATTCAAGTGCATGGCTGCATCACAAGGGGCGCAATAAACATCACTACGAGTACTGGATGGATTATTCTTCAATAAACGGTAAGGGGATCACGCCGGCAAGGATGCCCGATAAGTATATCGTTGAGATGTTCATGGACCGGATAGCAGCATCGAAGACTTATAATAAGGGAAAGTACACAGATGATATGCCGCTTCAGTATTATCGTAAGGGAAACCCGACCGAGTTCATTGAAGAGTATACGAGAAAGACACTGGAACATCTTCTTGTAATGCTTGCGGAACAGGGCGAAGAGGCATGCTTTGAATATATAAGGACACGGATACTTAACAAACGTATAGGGACAAAGATCGCACGGATGATCAGGGAGAAACAGAGATCTCATGCAGGATAGGAAAAGGTCGGTATTTAAAGCTGCGGCAGTGGTTGCGGGAAACGGCATAGGCAGCGGTGTTATGGCGATACCGTATTATATTTCTTATGCGGGGATCGCAGGCGGCGTGATCGCATTTGCAGCCGCTTATCTGGTGAGTGTTCTCATGCACCTTATGATAGCGGAAATGGTACTTCATACCGGAGATACCGCGGATATCCTTGCCGTGTTTAATAAGTATCTGTTTAAGGGCAGGAAAGGGAAGATATTGCGTCCTGCCTTTTTTGCTCTTCTTACGATAGTTCTTATCGCCAATCTCTCCGCATATATTTCGGGTGCCTCGGAGATCTTTACCGGACTGCTTCCGGTAAACCCCGTCATAGTCAAGGTTGTATTCTTTGTATTTGCGGCTTCCGTGGTGCTGGCCGGACTCGGTGCGGTGTGTACCGGTGAGGCTGTATCAGTATCATTTATGGTGGTTATCCTTGTGTTTATGGGCATTTTTTCATTGCTCCATATAAACAGCGGGGTGGAGATAAGGATATTGGGAAGCATTACCGGATGGATGGCTGCATACGGAATGATAATGTTCTCCTTCTCGGCTATCTTTGCCGTGCCGCAGGTGGTTGAATATCTCGGATGCGTTTCGTTTGGTGCGCCGGAAGGACCGGCGGGTAAGGGAGAGAGATTAACGGATGTGCGTAAGAAAGAGGAAATATCGGACACGGGTAAGACAGAGGCAAGGATAAGGAAGGCGATATGGCTGGGACTGTTCATAAACCTGGTGATATCTGTGACGGTTACCATATGTACCGTAATAACGTCCGTTGAGGTTACGGATATCGCGATAGTAGGATGGGCGGAGTCGGTAGGAGGGACAATAAGGATACTCGGTTCCGTATTTATCGTATTTGCGATGATAACGTCATTCTGGTCCATCGGGCTTGCTTCAGCTGACATCGTGGCGGGGCAGACCGGTCTTAAGCGGGGGCTGTCTTTTGTCATAGCGACCGTACCTGCGCTTATACTGACGCTTACCACGGGCAGCAGCTTTACGGATTACTTAAAGCTCGTCGGAGGCATTGTGGCAATGATCATCTCGCTTATGGCAGTACCTTCGTTTCTTATATGCATGAATGACAAAACTCCCGTAAGGATAATGAGGAAGGATATGAAAATAAAGGCCGTGGCCGGATTTGTTTTCGTCATGTATGTTATCATGGCCGTGGGATCGTGCCTTAATGTTTGAGTCTTTTCTGAAAAAGGAGCCGCTTTATGAAGATAGCATTTCTTGCCCCTGCGGGAGCAATGCACAGATATAACGGGATGTTCCATAAAAACCTGCATTATGCGCCGATAACGCTGGCGCTTCTGGCGGCGCTCATTCCGAAAGAACTTAATGCGGATGCCGTTATCTATGATGAAACGGCCGAGGCGATCCCGCCGGATCTTGAAGCGGATCTGATATGTATTACCTGCATTACCGGAACGGCAGTGCGCAGTTATAAGTATGCCGACTATTTCAGGTCACGCGGAATTCCCGTGATGATAGGCGGAGTGCATCCGACGGTGATGCCTGAAGAGGCGAAGGATCATGCAGACTGCGTCATGGTGGGACTCGGAGATGAGACCTTCCCTCAGGCCATGCGTGATTTTGCTGCGGGAGAACTCAGGGAATTCTATTACGGACATTCCTGCGTTGATATTTCGGGACGTCCGATACCGCGCAAGGATCTTCTTAAAAAAGACAGATATATCACGTTAAATACCGTTGAATGTGTGCGGGGATGCAACCATTCCTGTTCGTTCTGCGCCTATCCCACGGCATTCGGAAAGCGTGTGATCACGAGACCTGTAGAGGATGTGATAGCCGAGATCAAAACCTTTAAGGGCAAGTTCGTGATCTTTCCCGATGTCAATCTGATAGCGGATATACGATATGCCAGGGAACTTTTTACCGCTATGATACCGCTTAAGAAGTGGTGGTTCGGGCTGACGACGACTGCGATAGGACATAACGACGAACTGCTCGATATATTCAGGAGGAGCGGATGCAAGGGGCTGCTGCTCGGATTCGAATCGGTAAATCAGGAGACGCAGAAGGATATAAACAAGGGCGTCAATTCGGTAAATGAATATGAATGGCTGATGGAAAAGCTGCATGACAATCAGATCCTTGTGATGGGATGCTTTGCATTCGGAAGTGATGAAGACAGCGCGGATGTTTTTAAGAGAACCGCTCAGTTATGTTTAAACGCAAAGATTGATCTGCCGAGATTTTCGATAATCACGCCTTTTCCCGGAACGCCTTTTTATAACGAACTTAAGGAGCAGGGCAGGATAACCGAGACGGACTGGGCCCTGTATGACGTTGAGCATGTTGTATATGAGCCTAAGAACATGACAAAGCAGGAGCTGCTTGACGGTATCGAGGAGGCATGGAAACTGTGCTATTCGTGGAAGTCGATCTTTAAAAGGTTTGATCTTAAACGCATAAAAAGATGGTTCTTCATCTATCTTATAGCCAATATAGGATACAGAAAATATGCCAGGAATTTCAATAAATATGATGAGTCTGTGATGACCGATAATTCGGATGTCCCGGAACCCGTAAAGGAAGATATGAAGACTTCCGGTGATGAACATTAACGATATCCAAAGAGGTGGCCGGGTGAAGATAGTATTTATAAAAGTGAATATGATGTACAGCAAGGGAAAGGATGCCCTTAAGCCGCTCATATTTCCCATAATCGAAAAGATCACTCCTTCAGGCTGTACGGTCAGTTTCTACGACGAACGTATAGAGGCACTGCCGGATGAGATCGATGCGGATATCATTGCTTTTTCGGTGGAAACTTTTGCCGCAAGACATGCTTACGAACTTTCGGACAGATACAGACGGCGGAGCAGTGAAGTGACCGCAAAAAAGGAAGAGGAAGGTAAGAAGATAAGGATCGTCATGGGCGGTTTCCATGCCTGTGCGATGCCTGATGAGGTGCTTGAACATGCGGATACGGTGCTTGTAGGAGATGCGGAGGATACATGGCCGAGGTACATTGAAGATGTAAAGAGCGGATGCGAGAAGAGAAGATATGATTCGCAGAATAAATGTCCGGTTGCTTTCGTCGATAATAATGCGCATTGTTTTGATGGAAAGAAATACCTTAAGCTCGGAATGATACAGGCATCAAGAGGCTGCAAGTTCAACTGTGATTTCTGTTCGATAAAGAGCCTGTATCCTTCGGGAGTCAGGCAGAAGGATATAGGGGATGTCGTTGAGGAGATAAGGAATTCGAGATGGGCCTGTCAGATAAGCATGGATATCGCATTTAACGATGAGCTTCTTGAGCTCATGTATGATTCGGGTTGCATCATGGTGCTCATCGGCTTTGAATCGCTTGACGAACGAAACTTAAGGATCATGCACAAGAGTGCGAACATCGGGATAATGAATAAGGGCGGGGAAGATGAAACCGGCGACGAAGATACGCAGCATGACATAAGGATAAAGCGTTACGAGGAAGCCATAGCCAACATTTACAGGCATAACATAATGATATATGCGATGTTTGTTTTAGGTTATGATCATGATACGGCAGAGTCGATAAAAAAGACTTATGATTTTGCGGTGAGGAATGATCTTGCCGTTGCCAATTTCAACCCGCTTATGATCCTGCCGGGAACGGAGCTTTATAAGCGTATGAGTTCGGAAGGACTGCTTAAATACGATAAATGGTGGCTCGATGAAGATTACAGATACGGTGATGCGATGTTTTATCCGAAATCCATGACCTGTGATGAACTTATGGAAGGATGCAGGAAGGCAAGATATGATTTCAACGGCTATAGAACCATCTTAAAGAGGATGTTCGGAGCGAAAGTCAATCACAGGGGAATATTTAATTCGGCAGTCTTCCTGCTCGTGAACCTGATATCGCGGTCGGAGATACACAGGAAGCAGGGAAGGTCTCTGGGAGGCGGTAATGAACTCTGATCTGCACATCATTTTGATAAAACCGAATATCGGGCGGCGTGAGCACAGCCTGTATGTTGACAATGCGAGTATGGAGCCTCTCCAGCTCGGGGTACTGGCGGCGTTGACACCTGAAGACATAGAAGTAGTGATGTATGATGACAGGCTTGAGCCCATACCTTATTCGGAAAGAGCGGACCTGGTCGCGATAACCGTTGAGACCTTTACGGCAAGGCGTTCCTATGAGATAGCGGATGAGTACAGGAAACGCGGAGTCAAGGTATTGATGGGCGGCATGCATGTTAAGCTTTTGCCGGAGGAAGCCAAGGAACACGCGGATTCGGTAATGATAGGCGACGCCGAGGATAAGTGGCGGGAAGGAAGGGTACACTTAAGGAAGTATATGAATGTGCGCCGGTCTGTGTTCCGCAAAAGGGTGTCATCACAAGGCGCGATATATATAAGGGCAAGAAATACATGCCGATATCGCTGCTGCAGTTTTCCCGGGGCTGCCGGTATAACTGCAAATACTGTGCAAGCAGTGTGTATTTTGAAAGGCGGCATTTTACAAGGGATATAGATGAAGTCATAACCGAGATACGTTCATAATATAGTCGGTGATAAGGACAGGGCGAAGGAACTGTTCCGTGCCCTCATACCGCTAAAGATTCACTGGGTCAGTCAGGGAAGTCTTGATATGCTCGATGATGATGAGCTTATGCGGCTGATGGTAAAGAGCGGGTGTCTCGGGCTTGTGATAGGGTTTGAATCGATAAAGCCCGAGAGTCTTGATGATATGCATAAGGGTGTTAATAAGAAATATGTGAAGGATCATTATGCATATGCGGTCGGGAAGCTTAGGCATTACGGCCTGCAGACATGGGCTGCGTTTACGATAGGACATGATACAGATACGCTTAAGTCCATTGAGGCTACCTATGAATTTGCGAAAAAGAGCAAGTTCACATTTGCGGCTTATAATATACTCATGCCGTATCCGGGTACCGAGTTGTATGATCAGTTAAAGGCGCAGGGGCGGCTTCTGTATGACGGGAAATGGTGGCTGCATGAACAGTACCGGTTCAACTATACGGCCTTTATCCCTACGGCCTTTATCCCTAAGAACATGACTGCCGATGAACTGGCGGAAGCGGGATTTGACTGCAGAAGAAGATTTAACAGTATCGGTTCGATAATTTACAGGCTGTTTGAACCAAGGACAAACCTGCGGAATCCGTTGAGATTTTTTACGTATATAATCTATAATCCGGTATTTAAGAAGGAAGTTTTTGAAAAACAGGGCATGTCGTTCGGGTGTGAAGAGAAGGACAGGGAGAATGCCGGAACAAATGAGAATAAAGAGGAAGTATCGTGAAGGTTACATTTATTTTGCCTGCGATAGGCAGGAAAAAGGGTGAAAAATATCTTAAGTCATGGCTCATGGAACCGCTTACAATAGCGGTCATGAGTGCGCTGCTCCCGGATGATATCGACAGGGAATTCTATGACGATCGTGTAGAGGATATAGATTATGATACCGATACGGATCTTGTTCTTATCACTGTGGAGACATACACGGCAAAGCGCGCTTATCATATAGCGGGCGAATTCAGGAAACGCGGCAGGAAGGTCGTGCTCGGCGGCTATCATGTCACGCTCATGCCTGACGAAGCACAGGAGTATGCGGACGTTATCATGATAAACAACTGCGGCGATAATATGCGTGAACTTATAAAGGATGCGAAAGCCGGAACGCTTAAGAGGAGATATACGGGCAGTCCGTGTATAGATTATAAGATGGCTGACCGCTCGATATATGCAAGACAGCAGAAAAAATATCTTCCCGTATCATTGGTCGAGACCGGAAGAGGCTGTTATCATAACTGTGAATTCTGTTCGATAGCAAAGTACTATGATTCGAGGTATATCCACAGGGAAGTCGGGGATATCATTGCAGAGATGAAGAGCTGCAGGCACAAACTGTTTTTCCTTGTTGATGACAGTATCTTTTCGGATAAGAATTTCGCAAGGGAACTGTTTAATGAGATAAAGAAACTTAAAGTCACCTGGACCACACAGATAACACTGGACATAGCGAGGGATGACGAGACATTAAAACTC
>ONRZ01000218.1 GCA_900320345.1 uncultured Lachnospiraceae bacterium
ATGTCACTTGAGGATATAGAGCAGATCCTAAAGACAAATAAGGATGATGAACATATTGAAATAGAAGGACTCCATTATTTTGCGGGTACCCAGAGAGTAAAGCTTAAGCATCAGAGGGAAGAGCTTAAAATGCTTAAGGATGTGTTTGATTCACTTCGTGAAAGATACGGCCTTCCTCTTTCATGGTTTGAATATGGTCCCGGTCTTTCCTACCCTTATTTTGAAGGGGATGATCATACCGATACCCTAAGACCTGTTAAGGAGCTTGCCGGTGATCTTAGGGAGGCAGCAGGCGGATGCTCTCTTACGGTAGAGATGGGAAGGTTTATCGCCAGCAGCTGCGGATATTACCTTACCAAAGTCTGTGATGTGAAGAGATCGTATGATAATAAATGGGTGATCTTAGATGGAGGGATAAACCATGTCAACTACCTGGGACAGATGATGGGAATGAAGACACCTGTTATAATAACACTTTCGCACGATAGTGAAAAGGAATTAAATAACACTTCTGAACAAGCAGAAACCCAGACTTTATGCGGTTCTCTGTGCACGACCAATGATGTTATCGTCAGAAGTTACAAGGGTAATGAACTAAATATCGGAGATGTACTCGTTTTCTGTAATATAGGAGCTTATTCCATAACCGAAGGGTTAAATCTTTTCCTCAGCAGGAATATGCCTGTTGTTTTGATAAGAAGGGATGGTATAATCACTAAGGTAAGGGATGTTTTCGAAACATGGAAGCTTAATTCATAATATTAAAGATATCACCGGCTCATCCATAAAGGACGGAACGGGATTCTTGGAAAGAGGTCTTAATGGAAGAATTATTGGAATTACTCAAAGATGTAAGGGATGATGTTGATTTTGAGAACTGTACCGATCTTATCGACGGCAAGATATTAAGTTCATTTGATATCATCCAGATCATAAGCGTTATTGATGAGGAATATGATGTTGCGGTTCCCGCGACCGAGATAATACCTGCCAATTTTAACAGTGCGCAGGCTATCTACGACATGATACAGAGGCTTAAGTAAGGTTTTGTTGTATGAAAAATGCCGGTATAACGGCTGTCAGTCGGATACCGGCAGATGTTTTATGAGTTCTTTTGTATAAACCCTTCGTCCTTCACCGGACATATGGCTCATATCTTCATAATAATCAGGATTACGGTTATCAAAATCCACATCGTGTGCAAGTATATACGGAGCGTCAAGATCGTCCATCATCTTAAGGAAGTAGTCATGATATTCCCGATATTTGGGATCATCTTCCAATCTGTAATAATGAGGACATTCAAGGAAAATGAAATCCTGCCCGTCTCTCCTGCATTTTTCGATAACTTCCTTAACGGCGTCTGCCTGGGCTTCTATCAGTACCGAATCACTTATATCAAACTCTTCGTTTTCAAGGAATTCCTTACCCGAAGACGGAGTGTCGTCTGTCTTGGCTCCTTTGTAATACCTGGTCGAATAGAAGCGTTCAGTGACCGGATACGTTATAAGGTCATCCATTCCCGAAGTCACGAAATACTCATACATTATCGATAGATCGGTATTCCCGGCACTTTTAAGCTTTTCCCAAAGAGCCTTTTTTCCTTCAAAGGACAGATCCCATATAACCCTTGAATCCGATAGTTTTACTTCTTCGGTAAGCATAAGGGGATCGAGCTCGAATACCATCAGTTTATGTTCATTGTCAGATCTTTTTTTGATCTCATCGTATTGGATATCCGTAGCCGCATACTGGTTTCCGCCATATGAGATTATATATGCCCGGTTATCGAAGGCTTTGTCCAGTTCGTGGATATCCAGGTTACTGCGGAATGTTGATGAGCCGATAAGCAGGATATCAAGGTCTCCTTCCATTATGGCGGCCCTTATCCCCCTGTTCCCGATCGGGATCTCACATGAATATACATTTTTAAAAGCCACGGCTGCACATATTATGATAAGAGCAGCTGACAGCGTGATCAGGATCTTTTTCATTTTATCTATCCTTTTTTCTCTCTGTTTAGGCCTTAATGCTCCGGATCAGCATCAAAAATAACTCAGAGATGCATTACTATCAATTTTTTGCACTTAATACTCTCTTAAAATGCCTGATACATGAAGTTTGACTGACCTGCCACACCGAAAAGGGACATCACAATCAGCATTCCAGCAGCATAAACATATCTGTGTTTTGTAAATGCTTCCTCATTTTTCTCCTTACAGAGCTCAACTATGAACAGACCGGTAATAAGCACCGAAAGTATTATGACCGAACGGTACAAGGGAAGCCGTTATTGTGGAAGCATTTATCCTTGTCGTTGTGAAGATATTCTTATATATCGCAAACGCATCTTTAAGGCTGTGCGCCCTGAACATTACTTCACCGAACAGAACTATGATAAAGGTGCGAAGCGTCTGGAAGATCTTAATGAATACATTTTCATCGTTCCAGTGGATCGCGGTCCTGATTTTTTTCATATATGACATTGTGCATACGGAAAACAGCATGATGATCGCAAAATACACGCCCCAGCCGATATAGACGTCTTCCGCTCCGTGCCAGATGCCGGTCACTATCCATACGAGTATAAGGGGAAGCACGGTACGCAGGTTTCCTTTTTTAGCCTTTGGGAATATCTTACCTAAGAACTTCGAGGCTTTACGGTTCCAGCCCGATGTCACCGCGGGCATCATGAGATGCTCCTTGAACCATTCATTAAGGGAGATATGCCAGCGTCTCCAGTATTCCTGGATATTTCTTGAAAAATACGGACGTTTGAAGTTCTCGGCCAATCTGATATCGAGCATCCTGGATATACCGCAGACGATATCCATGTATCCGGAAAAATCGGCATAAAGCTCGACCGCGTAGAAGAATACCGCAATGATGAGAGTAAGCCCGCCGTAATTTTTCGGTGATGAAAATACGGTATCGACATAATAGGTAAGCCTGCCGGCGATCACCAGTTTTTTGAACAGTCCTTTGATCACCCTGTATCCGCCCGATTTTATATTATCCATCTTAAATGCGTGGGGTGAGATCAGCTGTTCCTTCATATTCTGATATGTTCCGATAGGTCCCTGTGTTATCTGAGGGAAATATGAGATAAACAGCGCGTAGTGCAAGAGATTCTGCTCGGGTTCTATCTTCTTTCCCATACAGTCATGTGCATAACCGAGTGTCATGAAGGTGTAGAAGGATATCCCGAGAGGGACTATCAGAGAATGGACATTAAAGTAGACACTGTATCTGAAAACAATAAGTATGCCAAGATTGACTATAAGGGTCATGATCCAGTGAGATCTTGACGGCTTTTTCATCAAGGCCCAGGTAGTCACAATGGAAACTGCGATAAACACTATATAAACCGGTCTTACCCATGCATAGAATATGATACTGCCAATGAGCAGTACCTTCCACTGATGTTTGGGACTTATCCTGTAATAGGTAATGAGGAGTATTATTATGAAAATAAGAAAAGGAAATGAAATAAGGCTCATTTCTGTATCCCTTCATAATTATAGTAAATTGATTATAGTGTTTTTTCCGTGTTTGTGTCAAATCTCCGGGATGAAGCAGACATGTTTAAGCAGTCATTCTCCCGGCAGGACATCGTTTTGCTTGCATATAACGGTTTAATTTTATAAAATTGTCTTTAGTAACTGCCGGGAACGGCGTTTTTATGAGGAAAACATGAAAAGATTCTTATATGAAAAAAGAAGGATACTGTGTCCCCTGTCCGCATTCATGATCCCTGTGGCTGTTATGGTGTTTATCAGTATCCTGTCGGGTTTTTATCCATTCGGGCATACTTCTATACTCATGGCGGATATGAGGTATCAGTTCGTCGATTATTTTGGGTATATGAAGCAGATATTCTTCTCAAATGATACCTATTTCTACAGTTTTTCCAAGACCTTTGGCGGAGATATGGCAGGACTTGCCGCATATTACTGCAACAATCCCTTCCTTGTTTTCCTGCTGTTTGTTCCGAATGACCTGCTTCCCGGAGGGATCCTCATCATGATGATCGTGATGCTCGGTCTCATCGGGCTTAGCTTTAATATCTTTCTTACAGAGATTTACGGAAGCCGTTATACTACACTCATCTTTTCGACGGCTTATGCCTTTATGGGATATCTCATGGGATATTTCAACTGCGTACAGTATTTCTTCAATATAATGATGCTCCCGCTTGTCATGCTCGGTATATACCGTACGATCAAACAGGAAAGACCCAGTTACCTCTATATCATATCTCAGGCGCTCTCGATCTTCTCATGTTATTACATCGGATATATGATCTGTATCTTCTCCGTATGCTTCTTCATCTACATTTACTTTACGGAAAATACGGATATCAGGCATTTATTCGATATCAAAGGAATAAAAAGACATATAAGACCTGTCATCGCATTTATATGGACATCCGTTCTCGGTGTTTCATTATCTGCGGTAAGCCTGCTGTGTGCCGTCATTTCGCTAAGGGGACAGAGCAGCAGGAAGCACATTCCTCTTTCCATAAAGGGTAATTTCAATATCACGGAAGTATTTTCCGGTATGTATTCAACGGCATTTAAGGGAAATGTTTCGGACGGTCTCCCGCTCATCTATTCCGGTGCGGTCGCCTTTATCTTTATCATATTTTTCTTCTTTGGCAGGACGGTGAGCAGGCGGGAGAAGATCATTTCCGGATCCGTATTTTTGTTCCTTATCCTCGGATTCTATGTTGATTTTCTCAATGTATTCTGGCATGGATTTTCATACCCGATAGGCTTCCCTTACAGGGAATCGTTCCTCTTTAGTTTCTGGGTGTTATTTTTAGCTTATAAATGCTTTGTAAACATAGAAGATATCGGCAATAAGCAGATCATCATCACAAGTTTCATATATGTTATTTATTCATTATACATGTGTGTTATTTTAAATGAGAACGTAGGGATCCGGCAGGTAATAAATCTCATTTATACTGATCCTTCTTTACAAAAAGAAGAAACTGTTTGATCTGATCATGCCGGCATTCTTATTCCTAACCTTATTCGACGTATCTTACAATGCCTACATATCTCTTAATGCATATTTTCCGGATAAGGAAAATGACAGGGATATCACAATAGAAGCTTTTAAGGATTTCGTTGACGAGACATCCTCGATAGTGGGGCATCTTAAGGAAGAGGATAAGGATCTGTACCGTATAGAGAAGCTGTACAGGCGAAGCAACAATGACGCAATGCTAATAGGCTATAACGGATTATCGCATTTTTCCTCCTGTGAGACTGAACTTGCGAGAAGGTTTATGGGAACCCTGGGCTTTAGGGATAACGATAACTGGGCTTTTTACGGTGAAGGCAGCACAACCTTTGCCGATTGTCTCATGGGGATGAGATACATGCTGTCCCAGTATGATGAAACGCCGAAACCATACAGCAATATTTACAGTTATAATGACAAAAATGTATTTTATAATCCGTATGCGCTTCCCCTCTGCTTTGTAATGGATGATACAGCCGTCTCCCTGGAACCGTCGGGATACGGTAAATTTTCCTATCAAAATGCACTTGCGAGAAGTTTTGGCTATGATGGAGATGATATTTACAGGCCCGTTGCGGGTGTTGAGGAAACACAGTACAATCTTGAAAAGAACGGCAATACATATACCGTTAAGGATAAAAACTCAGAAGCATACATTGAATACAGCTTCGAAAACCAAAGTGATGATTTCATGTTCATGTACTTTGATGCGGATGGTCTGCAGGATACAAATATCGTGATAAACGGCCTTGAAAAGCAGCCGTATTTTACCTCTTACGGCTGGAGCATAAGGGAACTCGGATATTTTCCCGTCGGTGAAAAGGTTAATGTCCGTATATATGCCTTGCAGGATGAGATCACGCTTAACGGATACGAATTCTGTTATGAAGACAAACAGGCGATAGCAGCATGGTATGAGGCGGCAACACAGAACGAATGTAAGCTGATAAAGCAGACAAGCTCCCATCTTACGGGTACCGTCAATGCAAAAGAACAGCAGGAACTTGTTTTTTCATTTCCTTATGATGAGGAATGGCGGGTGTACGTTGACGGACAGAGAGCCGAAAACAAAATGGCGGCAGCAGGCCTTCTATGTGTTGATATAGGGAAAGGCACTCATACTATAGAGCTTAAGTATGTTCCAAAGGGCTTTGTAATTGGAATTCCGTTAAGTGTTACGGCTTTTATTATTCTGCTGGTCATGCTGAGACGCAGAAAAAGGATCGCGACGTGATCTGTTTTAACCTGACAAAAGCTTTATCTTTAAGACAGGAACAGAGGCAATAAACTCTTTATAATCCTAAGTAAAGCAGCAAAAACAAGGATATAACTGATTTACAAAGGAGGATGAAGATGAAAAAGAGAATATTGTTAGTATCGGCTTTCCTTATTATGATGATGATACTGTCGGGATTTGTATTGGAAAAGAACCGGTCATCAATAGATACCGGAGAAGATGAGCATTACGGCTCATCGGATGTCATGGAAGAAGATGACATGATGAAGAACAGGATAATGGGAGCATGGTATCTTTCCGATAACACTGATTTTGAAGAGCTGTCTAAGGTATTTCCGGATCTTTATGCATTTGGTGATGAGATGATGATATGGCCTGACGGAAGGATCTGTTGGGATATCGGAGCAGCAGGAGCTGCAGGAACTTACGAGATATCAGGCAATCAGCTGGCAGCCGATGTGGCCGATATTATGGAATATGATAATTACAAAGTGACGCTTACTTTAAAGGATGACGGATATATCTATATGAAATATAAAGAATACCCGCTTGTATGGAAGCAATACTGTGCGAACGGTTTTTAACCGGATCTGTCACATATAAAGGATCTGATCTTACATGGAATGGATGACGGCGATACGCGAAAGTATCAGATATATGGAAGAAAACTTAATGACAGTTTCGGGACCTGCCGAGATAGCGGCACACGTATGCATGTCGGAAATGTATTTACAGCGTGGTTTCCAGGTGATCACGGGACTGACGCTCGGTGAGTATGTGCGTAACCGGAGACTGTATCTTTCGGCTCTTGATCTTATAAGTACAGATGACAAGGTTATTGATATTTCATTAAAGTACGGTTATGAAACCCCGGAGAGCTTTACCAAAGCCTTCGGCAGGTTTCATGACGCAACCATATAACGATGGTAGTCAAAGGAGGAAGTGACGTGGATGTATCCGTTGAGAAACATGACAGTATCAAGTTTATCGGAAAAGTTTGGGATCTGCCTTTTGAGGAACATCTTGAAAAAATACCCGGATACCTTGATGATTTTGAACAAAAATACAAAAACATATTAAGAGGCGATAAAAGGCCTGTGGACACCGGCCGGTATGAAAAAGCGGTCTATGATAACAGGATCGGAGAATATGATGCCTTTACCGATATCGGAGCCAAAGAAGGGTGGTGCCGGTTCATGATCGCGGGAGTATATGCGGGAGGTGATATACCAAACGGTATGGAGTTGTGGACCATACCGGAATCGTATTGGGCAAAATTTTACTGTGAAGGTCCTCTGCATACTGCTATAAATAGTATCAAGAAATATATATGGTATGAATGGCTGCCCGGGAACTTTAAGTACGAACTCGGGGGCGACTATTTTATTACGAATTACTGCCGGAGTATGGAAACTACGGCCATAGATTATCATTGTGAGATGTGGATGCCGGTAAAGAAAAGGAGCGGGGAGTAAACCGGTAAAGATCCGGCTGCGGGCAAACCTTATGTCAGAGGGTTGTTGATTTTTATCCTGCATGCTATTATATGTAGGTGCAAAGCTTTAAACTGGATCAGAAATGATGCGGAGGTTTACATGGAAAGTTACAAGTTATCTATAGTAGTTCCTGTATATAATGAAGAAAACGGTATAGAACCGTTCCTTGAAAGAACCGAGAAAGTCGTGGATGAACTCGGCTGTGATTACGAGATCATTTTCAGTCTGGATCCTTCTACCGACAGGACATATGAGGTAATAAAGGAAAATATGAAGAGAAATCATCATATCAAGCTTATTACCATGAGCCGCCGCTTCAGGCAGGCTGCTGCAACTATGGCAGGCGTACTCAACTGTTCCGGAGATATCTGTGTGGTCATAGACGTGGATCTTCAGGATCCGCCTGAGGTGATCACGGAACTTGTAGAGAAGTGGCAGGAAGGATATGACGTGGTCTATGCACAGCGCATTGACAGGCAGGGTGAGACTAAGATAAGGAAGCTTATCGATCTTACGGCATACAGGGTGATCAATTTTCTGTCAGATGTGGAGATTCCTGTTGATACGGCAGATTTCAGGCTTATTAACAGGCGTGTCATAGAAGAGATAAGGAAAATGCCCGAGACCAACATGTTCTTCCGCGGAATGGTCTCATACGTGGGATTTAAACAGACTGCTGTAAGATACCACAGGGAAGCAAGGGAAGCGGATGTGAGCAAGTACAACCGTCTCTGGGGTGAGTTCAGAATGGGTTTTCACGGCATATTCTGCTTTTCCAGCAAGCCGCTTGAATACGTGACCTTCCTTGGAGGGTTTATGACGGGCTTCGGTGTTCTGCTTTCATGTATCTACTTCTTTGAGAAGGTCATACTCAGAAAGGCAAAGACGTTGGTGTCCGGCCTTACGGCACTTATCTGGTTCATCGGAGGACTTAATGTATTCGTGTCCGGTCTTCTGGGTGAATATATAACCAGGATATATGATGATGTTAAGGGCAGACAGAGATTCATCATAGATGAGTTTGATGAGAATAAAAATGATTAGATCCTTCTATATATAAATAGTAAAGATAAGATCTATCGGATGAGGGGCATGCCGGAGTAAGCGGTAAGGTCCCTTATTTTTGCCACAAGATATGGTGTCGTATATCTCCTAAAAGTATAAATATGGTATATGAAAAATAAAAAAAATTTTTTGGAAAAAAGCCCTTGACTTAAGTATTTAGGCGTGTTAATATTGTAAAGCTGTCGCTGATAAATGGCAGCAGGAACCTTGAAAATCTAATAGTATAAACCATCCCTGAAACTTGTCATAAGGGTGGACCACGAAGTGGTGGATTCCTTATGACATCATTTCAAAAGTTTAATTTTTTAAGCAGAACGAAACCTAAAGTAAATTTAGGACTAAAGAATAAGCCTTGTGTTTATTCTGAGAATCAAACATTTTAATTGAGAGTTTGATCCTGGCTCAGGATGAACGCTGGCGGCGTGCCTAACACATGCAAGTCGAACGGAAAGCTACCGCTTCGGAGACTTCGGTCAATG
>ONRZ01000075.1 GCA_900320345.1 uncultured Lachnospiraceae bacterium
GGAAACCGCAGTATCAAAGGACTTGGCATACGGGAAGGCATAACTCTTATAGTAGGCGGCGGATATCATGGCAAATCCACTCTGCTCAAGGCTCTTGAGCGCGGTGTATACGATCATATCCCGGGTGACGGCAGGGAATATGTCATAACCGAGAACAGTGCGATGAAGCTTCGCGCAGAAGACGGACGTAGTGTCGATCAGCTTGATATAAGCGCCTTTATATGTAACCTTCCAAGCGGAAAGGATACTGTGAATTTCAGTACCGAGGATGCGAGCGGAAGTACATCTCAGGCAGCAAATACCGTGGAAGCAGTGCTTTCCGGCAGTCATTCCATTTTAATAGACGAAGATACAAGCGCAACCAATTTCATGGTAAGGGATGCGCTTATGCATAAGGTCATACATCCAAATGAAGAGCCGATCATACCTTTTATAAGCAGGATGCGTCAGCTGTATGATGAATTTAAAGTATCAACTGTTCTTGTGGCGGGAAGTTCCGGCGCATTTTTCGGTGTATCCGATACGATACTGCAGATGAAGGAGTATAATCCGGTAAATATAACCCGGGCTGCAAAAGAGGCCGCCGGTGAAAACAGCACTCCCGCCATACCGCTTGCTCCTCTCACAAAATGGACCGATAACCGTATCCCCATGCAGAACAGGAATGTTACGGAAAGCCGCAAGGTCAAAGTACGCGGCTTAGGGACCGACAAAGTAAGCCTTAACCATGAATCCGTGGAATTAAGGTTCGTTGAACAGGTCGTCGATAATGAACAGACCAATCTCTTAGGTGCTATGCTCCGTACTCTGGAAGAAAACTATTTTGACGGCAAAAAGCCGCTCACCGACTGTATAAATGAACTCTATGACAGGTTCTGCACATATGGCTTTAAGGAAGTCTGCGGCGGGCAGATACCCGGTAACTATGCTATGGTAAGGATCCAGGAACTCTGGGCGATGGTAAACAGATACAGGGGGCTCATGCTGAAACCCCCTGTGTAAATATCGAAAACATTAATTTTTTGCGGTGTTAAAGTGTCCTTATCTCTGAGATCAGTTTTTCATAATCCTTAATAAAGTCATCGTGATGTGAATTGATGTAATCCATATCCTCATCCCTGGCAGCGAATTCTAGCTTTTCGGCACGTGAGAACATATCCTGCGCTCCGATGATCCTGGATGAGCTCTTTATTCCGTGAACCAATGTACGGTATTCCTTAAGATCTCCGGAATCAAGATGCTTCTTAAGCAGTGCCCCGTCCACGGGAGAATCAGCATATTCATTAAGGACCTCCATAAAGAATTCTTCACTTCCCGCACAGAACTCAAGGCCCACAGCCGTGTCGATGCCAAGTGCCGGGAGTTTATTCTCAATGCTGCTCCAAGGTGTATTCATATCCATAGGTTTTTCCTTTCTCAGTGCTTCTTCGCATATGAATAGTATTATTTCTGTACTATATCGTATCTTTTTCCCCGGATATATGCAAGCACTTCTTCGTAAGAACGTGGATCAGTCCAGTTTATCCAGTTCTTCCGACAGTCTTTACAAAACAATATATCTTACCAGACGAGTATCCTGTCTTCAGGTGCAAGGTACATATTGTCACCTTCCTTTATATCATAGGTATCAAGGAACTCATCAAACTGCTGCAGCGTTACGTTCGTTCTCAGATATGAAAGCGGATGCGTATCCTGCATAAGGCAATAATAATCCGTTTCACGTGTATTAAGCCTCCTCCATATAGTTGCATAAGCAGTAAAGAATTTATCGTAATCAAAATCTTTCGTTCCTTCTGCTATCTTAAGCATTGCTTTTATACCCGCCAGATCAGCGATAGCTTCCCCCTGGATACTATTACCCTGAACATTTGCACCTTCCCATACTGTAATGCCGTCATAAAATTTGATCAGCTTGTCCGCTCGTTCCTTAAATGCATTATAATCATCTTCCGTCCACCAGTTTACATAATTTCCGTCCTTATCGTATTGTGCTCCGTTTGTATCGAATGCATGGCTGATCTCATGACCTATGACTGCACCCACGCCTCCCAGAAGAGCTTCTTCGGATATGCCATCATAATAAAACGGTTCTTCAAGAAGACCAAGAATAAGGTTTATTGAATTATTCTGAGAATCATAATATGCATTGGGCTCCAAAATGTCCATATCCCATATCTCATTATCAACCTTGCCGTTTGTATGAGAGCGGTCAATATCCTCCAGGAATTCATATATCCTGGTATAAGCATCAGACAGGGGCAGACCGTCAATATCCAGATCACTGTAGTCTACCCATTTCTCAGGATAAACCGCATTGATCGTTATGGAATCAAGCTTTTCAACAGCCTTTTCCTTGGTCTCATCAGACAACCAGTCCTCATCTGCCAGCATTTCACGATATACGTCAATTACATCCTCACATATCTTTGTTATCTGCTTTTTCTTCTCTGACGGATCATATTGCTCAACATACAGCCTGTTCATCGGAACACGCAAAAGGCTCCTTACTGTATCAAATCCGTTGAACCGTTTTTGATATTATCCGCTTTTACGCATGCATCATAAGCTTCGCTGTCAAGATCCGATGCCATGTTTGTAACGCATCTTATAATCATACGATTCTTTATCGTTTCCAGATTTTCCTCGGTATACAGTTCATCAATACGCTTTATCGCTTCGGGCTCTGTTACAAGATACTGTTTGGCATTATCATATTTGCAGCCTTCTATATATTTTTTCAAAGGATATGACCCGGCGAGTTCAAAGAATTCGTCGGGATCATATACATTATTTATCTTATCTATATAATCGGGACTCATCTTATCCGCACTGGTCAGTAACTTTTCCGCTATCTTACCCTCGAAGCTGATGGCATCCTCAAACATCTCCTCCACTTCCGATTCACTGTAATCAAGTCTTGTGAGAATTGCTTTTGCCAGATTCAGATAGGCTTTGTAATAACGGTCTCCCATTTCTGTCCGTTTCGAGTATTCCGATGCATCTTCCAGAATCAGACCGTCGGTTACTACAGCGGTTATATACTGCTCAGCATCATCAAAAGACACCACATTACCACATAGAATTAATGTCGAGGCAAACCTGCTCCTGTCCGTATCACAGATAAAATCAGATAGCTCATCAAGGTTTGAAATGCCCTGTATATCTTCTATTTTTCCCTTTATAGGATCAATCCCTGCCTTGTCCCTTGCATCCCAGTCAAGTATTGCATTATACAGTGCCTGTACCAGCTGTGCATCATGGCTTGTGAGCGTATCATCATTAAGAAGCGCCAGAGCCTTCTCATCAGTTTTGTCCTTGACTTCGGAAAAAGAGCTTTCCGATCTTTTTCCTTCTTTTATTTCTGACTTAAGCAGCCAGTCATGATTTATATAAAGATGAAAATCATCGGTCGCGGACAGTTCCATATCTTCTTTGATATTGTTCTTAAGATCGGAATCGATCCACGGGCTTCCACCCTCCGTCTTAAGCTCTTCATCGTCATCCCTCTCTTCTTCATCTGCTTCCTGTGTATCTTCCTTCGTATCTTCCTGCCCGCCGAGATTAACACCGAAATCCTTGGCTAAATCTTCAATTGCAACTCCGTCAACGGTGATCTTACCGTTTTCCTTTGTATGGCAGAAATTCATCTGTCTGTAAATGAATGCCTCTTCATACCGATCTGTTATCTTCTAACCTTATATGTCAGCTTCAGGCTGCCGGTATTCTTGCCCACACTCTTTATCTGTATCGTATAGGTGCCGGGAGCATGATTATCGATATCATTAAGCACCAGCTTTTTATCCTTAATATCAGCCCGGGTTATCGTCTTAACCACCGCTCCGCCCTGCCTGGTAGAGCAGGTTAGAGTAAGCCTTGTAAAGTCATCCATCTTCAGGCTGTCGTTGAAATTGAGCGTGACATAATCTGTCTGCAGCGTTATCGGGTTCAGTAATGTCATCGTATCAAGCCTGAGTGTATAAACAGACTCCTTTAACGTCACATTGCCTTTCTTAAGACCTGTCCCGCCGGACACACTGATCCTGAGCGCCACCACCTGATAATTATGATACTGCTTCTGCTTCTCCGGCGTTAACGAAACCGCAATATAACAGGTTCCTGCCGTAGTCAGCATATCATCATACACCTGACGGGTGAATTTTGTGTCATAATAAACTCCCCAGAACTCAAGATCCTCAAGATTCACTACTGTCTTGCCAAGACTCGCCTTCTTGAAATTCTCGTTAAGGAAATCATATCCCGACCAATCATCACTATACTTCACCTTATTACTCGAAAGAACCACCTTAAGGCTTCCCTTGTTCTTGGGATATGCGTACAATTCATCATTTGACGGATATGATCCTGTCTTTCCCGTCAGATTCTTTGCATTGGAACGTGCTACAGCCTTAACGGTAAACGGCATCATTTCGGTTCCGGCTGCATAGGCCTTTTGGAAATCCGAAACACTTATCTTATTACCCGACAGTCCGTAATACTCATAAGCGATCTGGTTTGCCGGTATCTTGACACCGCTCGGCAGTGTCGCCGTAATACCCAGGGATATGCCTTTTTTATTAAGCGGCACAAAATGTTTGTTAAAGGTAAGTTCGACATCTTTCATGTCCGCCTTCAGGATATTGAATCTGGCGATGTATTTCATGCCGGCATAATCACCCTTACCGTTTATAGTTAGCGTAGGAGGATTTTTGTCCGTCATCTTTCCGACATTCTTATTATTTCTATAGGAGACCGTATAATCTATACCCTCCCTTAACATACTGTCCCCATCCTCGGAATATATCACAAGATCTATCACCTTGGAGCCGTTACCGGTGGACTGTGTAGTAAGAAGGGGCCTTCCGGTATAGGTTACATCCGCGATCTCATTAGGTATCGCCCGCTTGGCATATGCCTTACTCTTACTGGTATACTGTTTGTTTGAGCTTGTCGTCGGATCCGGTGCGGTGATCACATCAAAATTAAACCTAAGATCAGCTGTTTGAAGCTTGAAATATCTATCCAGTTCTTCGGTAGCTCCGTCAAGCTTCTCTATTTTTACATTTGATGCATCCACGCAAATAACAGTCTTGGCGCTGATCGTGTATGGTACAAGATTATCCTGCCCGTTAGGTTTATAATAAAATCTTCCGCCATACTCCAACAGATCGACTCTTGTACCGTTTTTATCTTTGAAATAATACTCCAAATTGGCCAATTGCGAATCGTCATATACCTTCTGATTGGTTTTTCCCGTAAATCTGAGCTTCAGATCACTGCTCTTAAGCTGGGAGTTCTTGGGTCTCCTTGTCATTTCGGTTTCGGGTTCTACTTCAACCTCTTCCTGGTAGTCTGTTTTGATTTGCTGCTGTATTGATTCCTCAAAATTATAAATAGAGTTGAATACATCCTTTATGACATAGCGCATCTCCATTTTTTCAATGTTTGCTGCAGCTGATATATTGCTTTTATTATCATCGAACAGTTTTATTTTCCTGTACAATTTTGTATTTGCATATATATTTACATTTGCTATTATTGATTTTTCCGGCTGTCCTTTATCAAAAATCACACCCTTCTCACCGTCAAGCGCATTAGGTATATCGAAAAGAAGACTTACATTTATGCTTTTAGTCCCGGAAACCAATGATTTTATATCTATATATCTGCTAAATCCCCTGTTTTCATAATCAAATGGGTACATTCCGTATATTTTGCCTTCTGTTTGATTCTCTTCAAATCTGACATCAAGCATATGAAGACCACCATCATACAATATCGGGATCAGGATTTCCGTATTTGCAGTGAACGGATCACCCGGGATCTCGTCGTTTTCATCAACAAAACCCGAATCTATCTGTTCTATCGCCACCGGTATGTATTTATTGTCAGAACCCTTAAAACCAAACCAATACTTATCGGCATAATTGACAAGCTCCCACTTCTTTATACCCTCTTTTTCTTCCCAATTTTCACCTCTGGCAGGCAGATATCCAAGGAAATTAAACAACTTATCCGGATCGTTCTTTTTTATGAAATACGGGGCCTGCAGAATATTATCGACGTACTTATCGTCGCGCCTGATATAGTAATACGTACTTCCGGTCTCATCTTTACAGATCTTCAATGCCTCGTTCTGGATACGATGCTCAACGATCTCATCCGGAACTCTCTGCATCCGATCCTTGTATATATCCAATAGATCATATTTATCCAAAGCTTTGGTAAATCCGGCACGGATCTCATTTAATCCATTATTATTGTCCGCTGCCATTTTACCGGCATCCTGTACTGAACAGAATGTCCCTATAAACTTTCTGTAATTTTTCAGGCTTTCACTTGTCGGCGCTATGGATCTGTAATTATCCAGATACTTTTCAACATCATTTTGGGAAAGACTCATATGCGGCATATATGTTGTCAGGCCGTGCAGATCATACAGACTGTATCTTTCAGTCTCTTTATGATGCACTACTGCTCCGTTTAAATTATTAAGGAGCTTCTCTCCAGATTTTTTAAGCTCATTGGCCGCATTCTTGATATCTGTTCTGGGCTGGACTTCATAAGCTACATATTCCAAAAATCCTTTATTGAGCTGATTCACAAAGCATCCCAGATCCATTATACCTGCTTCACCACCCGCAAAATCCTGTGTTATGTTCCTGTTTGCTCTTATGCTGTAATAAGTCTCAATAGGATCCAGTGTAAAGAGTTTGTTTATCCTGTCAGCGTAATCGGAAAGCGACTTGGATACTTCGTTCATTTTACTCAGCTTAATAAACGATTTTGTCCCCATATCTTCCCTATCGCTATACCAGGCATAGAAATCATCTACATTTTTCTTTCCGATCGCCTCAATAAGACTATTCACATACACCTGATCCTTAAAATCCTTTGATGAATCTGCAGCTTCTTTGCAGAGGTATGATACCCAGTTCTCATAAAAATCACCGTCATTTGGCTCAAGATCCTCAGAACCGCAGTAATAGTTCGCGTAAGGTGACCATACAAGGGCATTCTCAAGGTTTCCCATCAGGCATGCATCATAATTCACATAGGCAAATTTGGTATTCTCCGTTACTCCTGCTGCATTCATTGTAGGCGCGATATTCCATGCCTGGATCGTTAATTTGTTTTCCTCACGTGGATCACGGTCATCAGGACCAAGTCCTCCGATAGGCCCGCCGCCATGGTTCCAGAGTATGAGCATATACTGATCTGCCGGATATTCCGCTTTGGTCGTTTTGATAAACTCGGCCAGCTCAGGGATTACTTTGTTATTATCCGCTTCCGTCATCATCCTGGTACTATCCGTAGGCTGATTTGTTGCTAATAAAAGTTCTTCTGCCGTGATCAGATACCTCTCGTTCTCGCCCCATGAAATAGGATCAGTATCTTCACCTCTCTTAGTTAATAAGTCATATCTGGCAAGATATCTTTTTTGTTTTGGGATATCATTCGCATACCGTTCCGTAAGTTCAGCCCTTCTGTCGGCGATAATTTTGTTCCTGTCTCTTATATCTGTGTTTACTCCACCTGTTTCAACAACAAAATTGACTTTTTTACTTCCCGTATTTGAAAGATATATTCCTTCCATGATCTCAAGGATATCAACCGTTGCGGACATGGATTTTCCTTCAAGATCACTGCCAACACTGTATAACATGACTGTCATTTTGGCTTTATTCGAAGCATTTTCCGCCGGTTCTCCGGTTTCCGCTTTATCCTCCGAAAGGAGGGCATTCTCCGATACTTCCTCTTCTGTAAGTCCTTCTTCGACAGTATCCGAAAGCTCTTCAAAGGCAGAAAGATCATCCTGATCATCTATAAGACCTTCTTCTGAGAGAGGATCCTCCGTCAGCTCATCTGCCGGCAGATCTTCCAAGACAGATTCATCACTGACCCCCTCATCTATGGTGATGCCGGCTTCGTCCGATACATCTGTTATGGTTTCCGTAAGATATGCCTTGGATACATCAGGGACTGCCGCAGCATTAACAAGCTCCGCCGGCATTATCATCTGCAGGATCAGGATCGTAGAGATGACCGTTGCTATCCGTTGTCTTATGCGTGTTCTTTGTTTCATGGTCTTTCCTCCCATTGGTTAAGTGCCCTTTATAATAATGTCAGCGGTTCATGCCGATCCGGATCGTTACTCCTCATATACCGACAGTTCCCCGTCTTTTAATTCCATATAAATGGGATCGCCGTAGTCTTCGTCTCCGAAAATGCTGTTTATCTGGAACATATATATGAATTCGCCGTCAGACATGTCAGCATCCTCTAAGACCATATTGCTCTTCCATCTGATCTCACCTAATGTGACCATTTCGATGTCATCTTCCTCAGACTCATCATCAAACACATAAAACAGGAATTCGATCTTATCTCCGTCTTTTAACTGCTTCACATCCCTGCCGCTCTGTCCGGTATTTTCATCAATTCCGTCATAAGCACCGAGTATCTTAAATTCCTGCTTGTTAAGATCATATACTGCCTTTAAGAACTTCTCTTTACCGTTTAAAAGTATCGGTATTGTATAGAGGTTGTATTCATCATTCTGCTCTATCAGCTCTGCATACACAAACTCGTCTCCGAGTGCCATCCAGGTCCCTTCGAAGTTCTCTTTGAAAATTCCTTTCTCATAATCGCATTCCATGTTGTTATCCGAACCAAGATATACATATTGTCCGCTCTCGCTGTCCAGATAATAAAGCATAAAGCTTACATCCGAGATCATATCAAGACCCGATGTTACCTTGAGTTCATAGAAACCGTCCTTGCCAAGCTCCTGTTTGAACTTTAGCTTGTATTCATCTTTATTAACGGGAGTGATATTGCTTATCGACTCATAATAGTCTTCGGAAGGCTGTTCATCATAATCCGAAGCTATGCTCTGTCCGTTATTAAAATAACTGTCGTATTTGCCCTCTGCGGTCTCACCCTGAGAATATGCCTCCTTCCATGCTTCTTCCCATTCCTTTTCCCATTCGACCGAATCAAAGCTGCCACTTAATATGCTGACAAATTCCTGAAATGCCTTGTTGTCGGAAAAAGCCTTATACTGCTGTATCTCATCTTCATCCACATTTAACGGATAGTACACGGCAAGCCCGTTTGCATTGGCTCTGCTGTTACCGTGTACTTCATAGAGAACAGCATCCTTGAGTGCTCCAAGAACCTTCGATGAATTTTGATTCAGAACATTCTCTGTCTGTTTTACCAGATCTCCCAGATCTACCATATTGGTGTATCCCTGGGACTCGGAATTTGGTCCGTAGCTTTCGGCTCTTACAACTCCCTGCTGGACCGATCTGAAGTTCTCCGTTTCCTGTGTGCTTAAGACCATTTCACCGGAAAAATTCTTATACACCGAAGAAAGCGCCGGTATCCTGGTAAGATCCGTAACAGACAAAGTCGCCATTGCATCAGACTCACCCTGGGCACACTTATCCATATATCCGTCCGCGATCCGTTTGCCAAGATCAAACCCGCTCATACCGGTATCATCACTTAAATACTCAAGGTAATCCGTGTAGTTCCATCCACCGCCGGGTTCTTCCTCCTCCGAAGCTATCATGTAATGGCCGTAACCCTGAAGAGCTTCTGCCGTTTCAAGTGTTGCCATAAGACAGGCATCGAATCCTATAACCTCAAAGGGGATATCAGCTTCGGAAATCGCCTGTTTCATTTCCAAAAGAGTGAGTGTGTCGCCTTCATAAAGTTCATCGGCACATACACCGCTTATGGACCCGCCGCCATGATCCCAGAATACGAGCATATATTTATCCGCAGGGTGTTTTTCCCTGCCCCAGGTAATAAACTCCCTGAGTGTGTCCGGTTCTCCCATGGATGCAAGCGGTTTGGTCTCTTCAAGGATGATATCATCTTCCACCATCTTATAATAACCGAGGCTGTCCGTATCGATCCCGTCAAATTCCTGCATCTCATCGGCATAATCATTGATCGCCCATTTACTGGTCCCGCCGGTTTCCACGAGAATATTTATCTTATCTCTCTTATCCTTAAGATCCGCTTCAAGTATCTCTGCAAGATTAAACGTGGCGCATTCTCCCTCCGACTCAAGATCGGTACCGCACATGTAGATCATGATAGTCCATGTCTGATCCTGTTTTTTTGATTCCTTTTCGCTCCCCGTATCCTCTTCCTGATCGCTGACAGCATCTTCGATATCATAATCTGCGACATCCTCTTCTGTCTCTTCCCAGTAATCCTCTTCTGCCGTTTGGTAATAATCATCCTCTTCTTCAGATGAGCCCAAAACTAATACCACGAAAAGCCCAAGCACTATGACAAAGATCACCAAAAGAGCGATCACCAGGCCTTTTTTACTCTTCTTCTCCATATAGGATCCCTTCCTGTATCTGCAGCGGTGTTAAACAGAGCCCTATCTTCCGCTCAATATCTCATCTATCTTTTTCTCATACAGATCCGTCTCAGCGCCCACTACAGGTTCTCCCACTATATATCCTTCTCTGTCCACAAAGAAACTGGTAGGCCATGCATCTCCCATCCTGAAGTCCTCCTCGAGCGCTCCGTCCCATGGAAGGATATTCAAATATGTAACGCCGTTCTCTTCAAGTATTTCCTTTGCATCTTCAAGGGTACCGGGCTCCTCAACATCACCGAGCAGTCCTACTATCGCACAGTCCTTTTTTTCAAGACTCTTATTTAATTTGTCAAGCTGAGGCATCTCGTCAATGCACCAGTAACACCAGGTTGCCCAAATATTTACCATTGTCACTTCATGCTTTGAGAATATCTCCTCACTTGTTATCTTTTTCCCCTCAAAATCCGATGTTGTAAAGCTGATCTTTCTGCCTTTCTTAGCCTTACTGTTTGATGATCTGCTCATACCCGCTTTAGCTGCGTCAGCATCTTTCTCTCTGTGGAGGGTGCCGTCTTCCAGATTGCTGTCTGACCCGGATGCATTTACCTTTATTTTTGCTTCATCACCGTCAATAGTCATATCAACAGTATAACTGTAGCCTTCTGCTGCTACCCATCCTGCGCCAACCTCATCGGTCTCGCAGAAATCAAATGTGATCTCAACCTCGCCGTCACCTTTAACCTCGTATTTTCCGGCATCTCTGTTACGATAACCTTCGCACGTTGCGGTTCCGTCTTCCTTTAACTCGATAACGTAGCTTCCTGCCCAGTTTTCATCTGTGTCGTAACCTTCCGTATACCACTTGCCAACGGGTGAAGCGCCGTCTTCGGACTTCCCTGCGTTTCTGTGAACAGTGCCATCCTCCAGATTACTGATAACATCGGGAGCATCGATCCTGATCGTTGCATTATCACCCTTTATCTTCATATCGATCGTATATTTAAAGCCGTCTACCGGTTTAAAGCCCTCTCCGACCTCATCAACTTCACTGTATCCAACGCATGTTGCAGTCCCGTCTTCCTTAAGTTCGATAACATAGCTTGCCGCCCAATTCTCTTCTTCGTCATAACCTTCCGTATACCATTTGCCTACTGCAAATTCAGCTCCCTGCGAAGACGTTTTCTGTGTTTCTTCCACGGTCTCATCTTCTATATAGCCTTCATCTTCGTAATATCCGTCTTCGTAATACTCATCTTCATAATATTCATCTTCATATAACTCCGGCTCATCTCCGACGGGCTCATAATCTTTTTTATCCTTTGAACATCCCGCAAAAATGCTCATGCAGAACACTCCTGTCAGCATTATCACCCATGACCTCTTAATCTTTTTTTTCATGCTTTGTTTCCTCCTTTGGTTGTTAATGTTTACTTTATCATATTTATAGATATTTCATCAATAAGATAGTCTTCTCCGCCCCTTTCATAAACGGATCACAAATCTTGTTTTTTAAACGAGATGTTAGTTATCAATACCACCATGGTCTTATTGCAGGATCGAGCAGCCGCTCAAGGAGCTTTTTCTTATCCTCCTCCATCTTCAGGGTATACCTTGCAAAAAACTTCTTCCAGAAAGCTCCGTGTCCATCCGCGAACATGGCCGAAATGGCTGCCTGAAGGTCAAGTATCGGATTACCCCGCCCGCACCTTGTAAGATCCATGAACATAAACCTGCCATCATTCACCATAACATTTGACAATCTGAGATTACCAATGGCAAAATCATCCGCGGCGGGAAGCCTGCTTATAAGCTGCATAAGAGCCTGTTTCTTATCCACGTTCATTTCCGTGTTACCCTTAAGTTCTTCAAGCGTTTTCCCTGCAAAGTCAGGCAGCTCGGTTTTCTCTATTACAGTAGAATGCATCATATGTACAAGCTCGGATAGAATCTTAATTTCATCCTGCATGGCGTCCGGTCTTTCCTTCCAGATATCGGCAAGTGTTTTCCCGCCTGTTCTCTCATAAAGGATTCCGTAAGCATCACCGCAGGTAACGATCTCAAAAGCTATGGGAGTCGGGATCCCGTGGGATACGGCGGCCTTTGATAACTTAAGCCTTCTCTGCACCTCGGCAAGACTTAAATCCTTATCAAACACCCTTACCGCAAGATCACTGGTCGAACGATAGAGGATGCTGTCCTCACCCTTGCTTATAAGGTCTCCCGGAACAGGCTCGCGCATCTTACGGATGCGGCGCTCCACATCGATGAACTTGGTGAAGCCGGTCATCGTAAGTATGTCGTAGATATCAAGCGAAACATTTACGATCTTCATATCATCGCAGTATTTCTTCAGGTCAAGAAGGACACGCAGGCCCGCACTGCTTATATATCCGAGCTTTTCGACATCCACTGTACAGGCTGCATTTTCCCGGCCCTCAAGAAAGGAAAGGATCTTCTTTTCAGCATCAGGTGCCGTTGCAGCATCCAGCCGTCCCGAAAGCACGACATTAAGCTTATGTTCTTTGTTATCCCAGTTTATCTGTACCGTTTCCATCATCCTGCTCCTTTGTACCTGAATACAAGCGAAGTAGTATCATCAAACTGCGGGGCATCCTTTACGAACTCATCAATAGCCCTTCTTACGTTTGCATCTATCTCTTCAACGGAGGCGCCGGTATCAGCATTTAATGCATCCAGCATCTTATCCACCCTGAACATCTCACCATCCGGATCATTTGCCTCTGTTACACCATCCGTATAAAGGTAGAGAATATCTTCCGGTCCCAGATCAAATGAACCGGCGTCAAATTTCATCTTCTTAAGTGCTGCTACAGGACCGCTGTGTTCATCTTCATTCACTGCAAACTTTCCGCCTGCCCTACAGATGGCGGGATACTCATGGCCTGCATCCACATAGTCAACATGACCGGTTGAAAGAGTGACAACGCCAAGCCAGACAGTAACAAAGAGGCCCGCATCATTTTCTTTTAGCAGCTCCTGATTAACATCCGCTATGGCGGCAGATACATCTGTGCAGTATTTCATTACGCTATGATGTATCTTATCCTTTGCCATTACCATGAACATTGCCGCCGGTATCCCCTTATCCGATACATCCGCCATTACAAGGGCCAGATGATCATCATCGATAAGGAAATAATCGTAAAAATCGCCGCCTACCTCTTTTGCCGGGATCATTTCGGCAAAAAGCTCGAACTCCTCCCTGTCGGGAAAGGCCGGAAACTTATGCGGGATAAACGAATTCTGGATCCTGGCAGCAAGTTTAAGCTCGGCATCTATTCTCTCGTCTGCCTCCTTTATAAGTTCTTTAAGCCGGTCCACGGTATAGTTAATACCGTCCGACAGCTCATCAAACTCTACGGACTCCCTGTAATCAGCCTTTTCATTCAGATCCCCTTCCGTGATCTTTAAGAGTGATCCGTTCAGGCTGTATACTCCCTGTACGACATATTTTGCCATCAGCCGGTTGATGAATACGAACAGTACGGCAAATACAACCGCATAGATAGTGATCAGAACGAGCATGGCAACGTTCCAGGTCTCCCATGCCTCTGCAACCGGATATATGACCAATATGATATCATCATGAAGCATCTTGGCACCCACATAGGAATCCGCTCCATAAATATTGACCTTTATAACTCTGCCGCTTTCCGCCAGTACTTTGGGATCATCAGGCAGGTGAAATACATCGCCGTTATAAGCACCCCGGGGACTGCCGATTATCTTTTGTTCCCTGTCAAGCAGAAGATAATACCCCGTTCTCCCGACTCTTTCATCCCGTATCCTTGTTATCATGTAATTCTCGCACCCAAGATAATAGGTATCCTCTTTTATTCCGACCTGGAGGAAGCCCTTTGTATTCTTAAAGGCGGCACCCGAGTAGCGCATCCTGGTTTTTCCATCATAAGACATCTCTTTTATATCCTGCACAAACACATCTGTTCCATCAAGCAGACATAAAAACTCTGTTGACTGTTCGCCTGAATGCATATCATAACCAACATAATCTTCTACCGTGGATGCCCTGATGATCCCGTTCCCGTCAACGAGATTGATCTCATCCATAGAGCCTTTGTTATACTCCAGACTTCTTAAGAAATAACGTCCTGCCGCTGCGTCATACTCAGCATCCGTAAAGAATTCTGCGCCATCTTCCGCTACAAGTGACTCAATATCTTTTGTGTAACGCACCGTATCATTCATCAAATGCCTGTCCATTGAAAAAACAGCATAATCCCTAAGGTCATTAAGGTAGAATGACATCATGCTTTTCGTCCTGTTCTTTGCATACAGAAACACAAATATAACTGTTATGGCCATAAGGATAGCAAAAGAGGCAATAAGCACCGCTAATATCCTGTTCGATACAATTCTTGACAGATGTTTCTTCATGACCTATCCCTGTAATGCTTATCCCACATAATAATCTTTTTCCTTCTTTCACTTCTCTGACGGAAAACAGAGTGTTAGCAGTACTTCTTTATAACAGATCTTTTCTTTTTCTGATACAAAAAGGCATCCGCCGTAACCCATGCTGTATCAAGCACAAGCTATGGCGAATGCCTCATTTATGTCGTATGAACCGGCAGAACCTGCCGCTGTCTGTCTGATTATACTCGAATAAATCCATAATGCAACCTCTAATTGTATTTTCATTACCCGCGTCAGGTTCCCAAATGAACCTTTCATTTATTTATACGGATCAGACAGGAAAATGTTACAATTTTTTTCTCAAAATTTTACAAAAATTATATCATAGGCAGGATACTGCTGTAAACTTGTTATATATTCCTAATTTACCTAATTTACCTGTTCACTGAAATTTACAAATTCATATCTGACAGCCTTATTTTTTTATAGGAGTTAGACTTCGTGTTTGGATGTGGTTCAATACCTGTTATGGTTATATCATCTTTTTGGGGCCCATATGACCAAAAAAACCTTCCTGCCGCAGGTTTGTTATTTTCCAGATAGGATTGCCACACTTTCTCTCCATACCTCTTTGACATCTCCGGTATCTCATGTGTATTAAGTCCGGGGTAAAACGGATCCAGAGACAGATGATAAAAAGCCCTTCCTAGTTTTTTATACTGCGTCACTTCATTCTTATTGGCTTTTCCCCTTCTACTCTTTTCTTCAGATCGTCCCAGAATTCCTGCATTTCCGGAATTCCCATACGTATATTAAACATTAATTATTCCGCAAAGCCAGAGAGATCTATAGGCTTCGACGCCTCCCCCTTCTTAAGATTTTCCATTGAGGCATCCACCATCCGTAATGTATCCTCAGATATATCGAATGGCTCTACAAGCACTCTGGGCTCAAGTTCTATCTTCCCGTTGGGAAACTCGATCACATGATAATACTCGTAAGAAGAGCCTCTTAGTGTTATCCGTTTTTTTGTATCTATTTTTGCATCATATTCCTTAACGATTGCTTCCATATTAGTCACCTCCGCCGTGGGTTTTCCCACTAATATATTATCCCAAAATGGTCATAATGTCAATTCACAGGTACTACCGGCGAGTAGTATTCTTCGATCAGTGACAAAAGGGCTTTATATGCCTTCATCTTCGGGTGTTCTTCGTCGGTTATCCCATCGTTATCTATCTGTCTTTTGGCATCGGCAGCCATATCGGATACAAGGTTGTTCCACACGCTCTTATCAACATCTTCCGCCAGCCCCATCTTAATGATCTGCGGAGCAAACCCGAGAGATGCCGTCGTATAGAAGTTGCCGTACCACTTACCAAGCGTTTCATCATTTTCCATCATCGGTGTATGTATCTTGTTCGTAAGAAGAACGACCACAAGATCGTTATCGGGATCTATCACGGAAAGAGTTCCGGTAAAGCCCTGATGACCGAATGCATTGGAATCCGTTATGGAACCGAAATACCAGTCTCTCCTGTGATCGGCCTCTCTCCACCATCCCAGGCCGAAATTGGGATATGCCTCGCTTTTTGGCGCTGTGAACAGATCTATAACATCCCGCGAAAAATACTTCTTATCACCATAGCCTCCCGTCAGCATGACAGATCCAAGCTTAGCAAGATCCGTAGCACTACTGAAAAGACCGGCATGTCCCGATACGCCTGCCATACAGTAATATGCATTCGGATCGTGCAGTTCTCCCTGCAGTGTATATTCACGGATACCCGAATAATGGAGCCTTCCGTCCCTTGTGTTTCCCATAAGCTCTGTAGCTGCACAGTCATCCGCCAAAAATCCGTTTTCCAGGGGATTATAAGTTATATGCTCAAGCTCCATCGGATCAAAGAATACTTCCGAGAGATATTCATCAAGTCTCTTTCCGGTTATCTTCTCTATGCAGTAGCAAAGGATCATATAATCGACATCGGAATATACCGTATTGCTTCCCGGTTCATACATGAGCGGTGTTTTACACAGTGCCTCCCATGTGTCTTCTCTTGTCTTATCATCACCGGCTGTTCCGACATATATCACGTTTCCTTTATCGGAATCGAAATCCTGCGTAGCGTGATCGTACCTGTCGTTATAATAGTGAGGTCCCGGAGGAAAACCGCCCTGGTGTCTTAAAAGATCCCGTATTGTCAATTCTTCCTTCCATCTCTTATTTGTGTCAAGGCTGACCTCATCATATCCTTCATAATCGATCTTTATCGTATCGTCGGCAAAGGAATTTCCCATGATATCCACTACCCTGCTGTTTAGATCGATCTCTCCCTTTGTCAGAAGATACTGCAGCGCATAATTCACGCTGTACATCTTGGTATTGGAAGCAAGGTCATACAAGGTATCCGCAGTTACCGGCGCGCTTTCTGCCGGCTCTTTGTTTTCATCATAGGTCTTTACATTACCCCAGGAATTCTCATATACCAGCCTTCCGTCCTTAATAACCGCCAGTTGGGCGGAAGAAAACCCGTTCTCTATATCAGCGGATATTATCCTGTCGATAAGATCAAACGCACCGTCATCTATGCCGACTTCATCGGGAGTTCCCGTAATGATAACGGGATAAGGAATACATACCCTTACATTTCCTTCCTCCAGAGCGCTTACCTGTACGGAATTGACACCGTTTACCGTGACGCCTGATATATCAGCCAGATATGACTTTCCGGGTGTAGCTGAGGATACGTCTATCTTCCTGCCGTTTATAAACAGATCAAAGGCGGAAACATCATCATCGCACTCAAGATAGATCCGTCCCTGTCCACTGTACCCATAGAAACCCACACAGTTATTGATCGGATATGTCGAGCTGACATCGCCCCTCCAATCCGGAAATGTAACATCGAGCTGCCATTCAAAGTCCGGTATGACCGTCTCTTCAATGACTATTTTTGTATCTGTAACCTCGGTAACCTCCGTATCTTCCGTGGCCGGTTTTTCCCGCGTACTTACCCCGGGGTTCGGAGATATCTTTATCACATTATCTTCAACAGTAGCAGAACACGCAGACATAAAAACACATACCAGTAAAGACAACATCAGAACAGTCGGTGATTTTTTTATCATATGCTTTTTCCTTTCGTGAAACATCT
>ONRZ01000260.1 GCA_900320345.1 uncultured Lachnospiraceae bacterium
GAACGGAGCTTAAGCTTGCGGGCAGCGAAGCTGCCTATGAAAATCCGACGGGAGATTACTACAGTAAGCCGGGCACTTACGATATCACGGTAGAGGCAAAGAAAACTGCAAAGAACGTGACCGGAACAAAGAAAGTTAATCTTCATATCGTGGATGCGCCCACTATGGAGAAGGTTAAGGCAAAGGCATCAAAGAGCAGCTATAAATACGGGGACATAAAGGGTATCACGGATCCGAAGGAGGCTGTTCCTGTCAAGGTCACATACAATAATGCGGTCATCACAGAAGGGTTCAAGGTGATTTACGAATCCGGAACATCCTGGAAGACACTCGGGACACACTATATCACCGTGAAAGGTGACGGCAAGACCTACTACGGTGAGAAGAAGATAAGCTACAAGGTCACGGGGAAATACAGCCTTGACGATGATAACGCGTGGATCTATATCGACGGAAAGAAATGTGACGCAGGATCCGATAACATCAGCGTATCCTACAACAAGGCAGGTATAAAGCCTTCCGTATCCATAAGGTACAAGCCGGATTTTGGCAGCGATCAATTCGTATTGACAGAAAAGCAGGACTTCACGGTATCCTACAGGAATAACAGGAACGCAGGGGATACTGCCGAAGTGACCATAAATGGCAAGGGGATCTATAGCGGGAAACTTACGAGGAAGTTCACCGTAAGCAAGGTCGATCTAAATGACCTTATCCTCTTTGTATCAGACAGGGCTGAGTCAAAGACCAAGGACGACTTCAAGAAAACGACGAAGATCTTATATGATAAGAACCTTGTCGATCAAAAAGCACCGCTTAAGGACTTTGACATAAAATACACCGATAAGGACGGCAAGGAGATAAGCGGAACGCCTGCGAAGGGAACGCTTGTAAATGTGACGGTCACGGCAAAGGATACCTGTAAGAATTTCACGGGAACAAAAAGTACAGGCTTCCATATCATCGACAAGACCAGGGATGTCGGAAAGATGAAGGTAAGCTTTACCTATGATAAGAACGATAAGGGTAAGAGAGTCGGATACTATTTCTTCACGGGGTCGGAGATCAGGCCACAGGCCGTATCGCAGCTTCATGTAAAGAGCGGCCAGACTGAACTTAAGGCTTCCGATTACTCTGTCAGGTATTTCAATAATGTAAGCAAAGGCAATAAAGCGGCAGTCCTTATAACAGGCAATGATACAGCCGGCTACTTCGGAGTAAAGACAGCATACTTCAAGATCGGCAATGCAGCTCCACTGGTATTTGATAAATCATCCGGCACATTTAAATGATCAGATGAACCACCACCGACTACGTCGGAAGGGGTTTCTTGCTAACTTAGTATAACCGTCATCCAATAGGGTGACGGTTATGTTTAGATATATAATTATTCGTAAAAACTTCCGTTTTTAACCACGTTTGATTTATGGTGTAATTTCTTCTGAAGCAATAGGATATCACGGTCAGAAATCAAGTAAAGGTAAAAGCGATAAGCAGAGAGAAAGTATATGAGAGAAGAGATCGACAATTGGTGATCTCTTCTCTTTCATAGGATCATTAATAACAGCAGATAATTAGCAGCAAAATAGAAGTGACTGGAGAATGACGGACGTTCCATTTTAGAAAATCAGATATACCAGATGGGAATTAAAAGATTATCACTATTTATAGCCGACAAGTCCGGCCGCATACATATAATCCCACCAACGCCTTTAGGAACAGTTGACCTTTCCAGCACATTGAATGCTCTGATAAGTTCGGTCCCGGGATTGACTGATCGTTTAATTTCGAGGGGGTGAAGCACACCATCAATTTCAATGATCATGTCTACCTCTTTATTATCTTTGTCGCGATAATACCAGAAAAGGGGTTCTTTTGCGGCATTACTGTACGATTTTATTATCTCCATTACTGCATAGTTTTCTATGATATGTCCCGAAAGAGCACCATTTGCAAGGATTTCCGGCGAAGAATACTTAGTTAGAAAAGCAACAAGTCCGGTATCAAAAAAATACAACTTGGGCGTTTTTATTGTTCTATGTAAGGCATTATTACTATAGGGTCTTAAAAGGGTAATGACATCAGATTTTTCCAGAACCTGGATCCAGCGTTTTGCAGTGTCATCGCTTATCCCAAGATCGTCAGCCATTGCATGTATATTTAGTACTTCACCTATCCTGCAGGCAGCTGCTCTTATAAAATCCTGAAACAATAGCTTGTCTACACCTTTTATGAGTTCACTTACATCGCGCTCAATATATGTTTGAAGATAACTGCTGTAATAAACATCCCTGTCGCTGAACTTACCGCTTAAAATAGCAGGCATGCTGCCTTTCCATATGCGTTCATATATTTCATTCAGAGTAGCAGGAGTATGTGTTTTTTTCCTTGATTTAAGAGAGTTAAGATCAAGTGAAAATGGCAGGTTTGCTCCGGTTCCGTATACCTCGTGTTGAGACAGCGGTGGAAGCCGCAGAATAGCTACACGTCCGGCTAATGACTCTTGTGCCAGTTCCATAAGGCGGAATGTCTGGGAGCCGGTCAGCCAGAAAGATCCCGGAGCAGCTCCATTGTCTATTGCAATTTTAATATATGAGAATAATTCCGGTGCATATTGAACTTCATCGATCATAAGAGGAGTATCATGGATCTGTAGGAACATGGCAGGGTCGTTTTTTGCCAAAGAGCGCTCTTCAAAATCGTCAAGGGTCACCACTTCCCTTGAAATGCCAAGTTCTTCCATGATCGATTTAAAAAGAGTGCTTTTACCGACCTGTCTTGCTCCGGTAAGCAAAATACATGAATACTCATTATTGAGTTCAATGATCTTTGATTTCAAATCTCTGGCGAAAACTTTCATAAATCCTCCATATCGGCTAAAATACGATTCAATCGTATTATAGCCGATATCCATTGAGTTGACAAGAAAAAAACACAGTAAAAAAGGAAGGAGCCGAAGAATGATGGACCCTTCCTTTTTGGAAGCCTTGTTTATAACGAACTTAACAAGAAGATGTAAATACCTTTAAGGATGAAGATAAGCATCTGTACGCCATATACGGGACACCTGCAGAAAGCCTGTGCGGAAAACAGGTTGAGCAGTTCAGGAAGAAATACGGCATCGTAAAAGGCGTCAGTGACAGGCCTTACGTTAGCAACAGCTTTCACTGCCATGTTACAGAAAGAGTGACCGCAACGGAAAAACAAGACCTTGAATATAGGTTTTGGGATCTGTGCAGGGGCGGAAGGATACAGTATGTGAGGTATCCGATCAACTATAACCGTCCTGCAGTCGTGACACTCATATATAACCGTCCTGCAGTCGTGACACTCATAAGAAGGGCAATGTCTATGGGGCTCTATGAGGGCGTTAACATGTCCTTGGCATACTGTGAGGACTGTGGGCATCAGGAGCTTGAGATGGATGAGTGTCCTAAGTGCGGAAGTAAGAACTTAACCAAGATCGACAGGATGAACGGATACCTGTCATACAGCAGGATCCACCAGGATACCCGTCTTAATTCTGCAAAAATGGCTGAGATAGCGGAACGTGTGAGCATGTAAGATTAATTTCGTCAAATTCAAGAAAAAACCACCTTTCGGTGGCTTTTTCTTGCAGTATTATGGAAGAGAGCAATAATCAAAGGATCCGCTCCAGTTTGGCTTCAAGTGCTGAGGCCGGCATCGCTCCCATGGCCTGGTCTACTTTCTTTCCGCCTTTGATGAATACGAATGAAGGGATGCTCATTATCCCAAATTCGCTTTACCGGCATATTTCTCGGCGATATTATCGACTACAGGGCTCATCATCTTGCAGGGGCCGCACCAATCTGCATAGAAATCTACCAATACAGGCATATCAGAGTTCATTACTTCATTTTCGAAATTGTCTTTTGTAAATTTATATTCCATTACGATCACCATACGCTTTTAAGCGCCCTTTCTCTTTTTTCTTGTTTTTCTCAGCTGATAAGTTTATTATATGTGGTATAGAAAATATATCAAGTACGCAAAAA
>ONRZ01000092.1 GCA_900320345.1 uncultured Lachnospiraceae bacterium
CAGCTCGGTATTAAGATGGACGGATATGAGAATAAGGAAAAACCGTGGTTTGTCAACTATGCCGAACCGGAGAACTGGGAGAATATTGACGAGGAACAGTTTGATGAATTCAAGTCAAGGCTTGAATATATAAGGTTTGATTTTTCGCCGTTATCCGGATATACAGCCGACTGATACGGACTGTAACGGAGAAAACGGACAGTAAGACGCGTCAGGTGTTACACCGTAAAAATATACATCAGGAGAAGATCTATGGAAACAGTGATTGAGATACTTAAGGGTGTTCATCCCGAGGTTGACTACGAGAAAGAAACAGGGCTCATCGACAAGAGGATCTTTGATTCGTTTGATGTGGTCAATATCGTGGGAGAACTTATGGATGAGTTCGATATTGAGATAACCGCGGAGCATATGGTCCCGGAGAACTTCAATTCGGCACAGGCAATTTACAGGCTGGTTAAAACATTAGAGGAAGAGTAAGTCCCGATGTCTTTTATTTCGATCGGATTTGCGCTGTTCGTTACCGCGGCACTGATCGTGTACTATACAGTACCGAAAAAATGCCAGTGGATCGTTTTGCTCATAGCAAGCTATGTGTTCTATGCGATAAACGGCGTTATGAATTTTATCTACATAGCAGTTACAACCGTATCTGCGTATGTATGTGCCGCGCTCATAGAAAAAAAGGGAACAGAGCAGAAGGAATATCTTAAGGCCAATAAAGACAGCATTACCAAAGATGAGAAGAAGTCATACAAGGCAGGTATCAAAAAGAAACAGAAACGGATACTTGCCTTGGGACTTATCCTAAACTTTGGTATTTTAGTGTATTTAAAATACGCGGACTGGTCGATCGCTTATATCAATCTGTTCAGGCTCAGTTTTTTTGGCAGAACGGATTTCATCCCGTTTAAGAACATTATCCTGCCGCTTGGCATATCCTTTTATATGTTCCAGACAATGGGATATCTTATCGATATTTACTACGGCAAATATGAGAGAGAGCATAACTTTTTAAAATTTGCGCTCTTTGTATCTTTCTTTCCCCAGATAGTTCAGGGCCCCATAAGTCGTTTCGGAGAGCTTGCTCCGGAATTATATAAGGAGACCGCATTTGATTTTGACAGGATAAGATCGGGCTTTTACCGTATCATGTGGGGACTTTTCAAGAAGCTTGTCATAGCGGACCGTCTTGCCGCATTCGTAAGGGAAACGATCGCACAGAGAGATACATACAGGGGACTTTATATCCTGCTTGCCGTGTTCATGTATTCAATGCAGATCTACGGTGATTTTTCGGGCGGTATCGACGTGGCACTGGGCGTTGCCGAAATGTTCGGTATCAGGCTGCATGAGAATTTCGAGAGACCGTTTTTCTCAAAATCGATATCGGAATACTGGCAGAGATGGCATATCACGCTCGGTACTTGGTTCAAGGATTATATCTTCTATCCCCTGTCACTTAACAAGGGAATACTAAAGGCAGGCAAATTCCTAAGGGAGCACGGGTTCGAGAAGCTCGGCAAGAGGATACCTATCTATGTCCCGATGTTCATGGTATGGTTTACGACGGGAATGTGGCACGGCTCACAGAACAGATTCGTCGTCTGGGGACTGTTTAACTGCCTGTTCATAATACTCGGTACCGAATTCGAACCGCTGTCCTTAAAGATAGTCGAAAAATTCAAATTTGATGAAGGCAGTTTCTGTATGAGAGCCTACAGGGTTTTTAAGACCTTCTGGCTTATGTCTTTTTTGAGGATATTCGATATAAGCAGCGATGTACCGTCTGCATTTAATGCATTCAGGCTTATATTCACGGATTGGAGTAGCTTCAGGCTTGCAAGGGTTTATGAGGAACTGTCGCTTCCCAAAGAGGATTTTATCGTTGCTGTCATCGCTATCCTTGTGATGTTCATATTTGATCTCATACAGAGAAAGGGCAGTGTGAGAAAAAGGATATTTACACTGCCGGTGCCGGTCCAATGGTGCATTCTGTCACTGCTCATTGTTGCGGTATCCGTATTCGGCTATTACGGGCCGGGATATGATGCCGGAAGCTTTATATACGGGGCGTTTTGATGAGAGATACTGTTAAGGATATTTTAAAGATAATATTAAAGATCGTTATCATCCTGGTGCTGGTAAATGCTCTTAACCGCATATTTATCCCCAAATATGTGAATGAGAACCGGGACGGGAGGATAACACAGGAATACTATCCTGTCAGCAGATACACCGACGTGATATTTGTGGGATCTTCCACGGTTCACAGTGCCATTGATCCGAGAGTGTTATGGCAGGAGAACGGGATATCTTCATATGACCGTGCCAATGCATCCCAGACCATGTGGATATCATATTACATGATAGAAGATGCGATAAGATGCCATAAGCCCGAACTTGTCTGTATCGATACGACATTCATAAAATACGGAGATGATTTTGTTGAAGAGCCGAGTACGAGGAAGGCGCTGGACGGTATGAGGATGTCGCCTTCAAAGATACGCTGCATAAAGGCATCGATGGGAGAGGATGAGAAGATGGCTGACTATATAATGCCGCTTTTCAGATTCCATTCAAGATGGAAGGAATTTACGTTTGATGATATCAGGTATGCATATTATAAAAAGCCGGTGACGATAAACGGCTATCTTCCGGATGATGAAACGGAAGCCGCAGAGCCGGGAGAGCTTGTATATACCAAGGAAGGAGATACGACGATCTCTCCGAAGAATGTAAAATACCTGAGACAGGCCATAGAGCTGTGCAGGGATAAGGGTGTGCAGGTCATGCTTTTTAAAGTACCCGCCCATTCTTCCAACTGGAGCAGGGATTATGACAGGCAGATAAATGACATAGCAAAAGAGTACAATATAACGTACATTAATTTTGACGATCTAAATGATGAGATCGGACTTGATTACAGCACCGACACACCGGATAAGGGGAGCCATCTGAATTCATCGGGGGCCGTTAAGTTTTCGGCGTATCTGTCGGGATACCTGAAGGATAATTACAGCATAAGCGACAGGAGCGGTGACGTTAAATACGGCAAACTTTACATTGACAGATAAAAATCTTATAATGAACATCGTGGTTTTTATTACAGTCAATGACAGTATCACAGATACGGATGTTAAAGAACGGAGACAGGATAATGAAAAAAATCTTAGTTACGGGATGCAACGGACAGCTCGGACGCGCCATACGGAAAGAGTACGGGGATGAGGTTGATTTTGTACTGACCGATGTTATCGATGCGGAAGGGATAACAAAACTGGATATATCCAGGGTGGATGAGGTGATAAAGCTTGTAAGGGATGCTAAACCCGACACCATCATCAATTGTGCCGCGGCAACGAATGTTGACGGATGTGAGAAGGATCAGGATTTTGCATATCGTGTAAATGCGATCGGTCCGAGAAATCTTGCGATAGCGGCATCGGATATCGGCGCGAAGCTCGTACATATAAGTACCGATTACGTATTCCCGGGGACTGATCCGGATCCGCTTACGGAATTTGATGAGCCGGGCCCCATAAGCGCATACGGAAGGACCAAGTATGCCGGAGAAAAATTCGTAAATCAGTTTGCCGACAGGTTTTATATCCTGCGTACCGCATGGCTGTACGGAGACGGTAAGAATTTTGTGAGGACTATGCTTGCCCTTTCGGAGAAACATGATGAGATAAGCGTTGTTGACGACCAGTTCGGATCGCCTACATCCGCAACGGAACTTGCTCATACCATAAAGTATCTGGAAGCAACGGATAATTACGGTCTTTTCCATGCGACCTGCGAAGGAAGCACAAACTGGGCCGATTTTACCGAGGAAATATTCAGGCTGACCGGAAAGAAAACCGTGGTAAAGCATGTGACGAGCAGGCAGTATAAGGAAATGAACCCGGCATCTGCAGACAGACCGGCATACTCAATACTTGATAACTACATGTTAAGGCTTACGAGCGATCACAAAATGGCGGACTGGCATGATGCGATCGAAAAATATCTCAGTGAAAAACAATAAGGGGAGAGAAGATGGAGACTGATAAAAAGATTATACTTACAGGAGACCGTCCGACAGGAAGACTGCACCTCGGTCATTACGTCGGATCGCTTAAGAGAAGGGTTGAGCTTCAGAACAGCGGTGAATTTGATGATATAAACATTCTGATCGCCGATGATCAGGCGCTCACCGACAATGCTGATAATCCGGGTAAGATAAGGGATAACATCATAAATGTTGTGCTTGATTATCTGTCGGTGGGAATAGATCCCGATAAGTCGACAATATGCGTGCAGTCGGCTCTTCCGGCACTGCATTCGCTTACATTCTATTACATGAACCTTGTGACTACGGCACGTGTATCGCGTAATCCTACCGTCAAATCCGAGATCCAGATGCGCGGGTTTGCGGATGAGGGACTGCCCGTGGGATTTTTCTGTTATCCGATATCGCAGGCGGCAGATATAACCGCATTTGACGCGACCGTTGTTCCGGTTGGAGAGGATCAGCTCCCCATGATAGAACAGACGAGGGAGATAGTTGAAAAGTTCAATAAGACCTATGGCGATACGCTTGTGCTTCCCAAGGCAATGATACCCGAGAATGAATTCCAGCGCCGTCTTCCCGGTGTTGACGGCAAGGCTAAGATGAGCAAGTCACTCGGGAACTGTATCTACTTATCGGATACACCTAAGACCGTCAAGAAGCAGGTGAACGGTAAGATGTTCACGGATCCGCAGCATCTTAAGATAGAAGATCCCGGTCATATCGAGGGAAATGTTGTGTTCACCTATCTGGATGCTCTGTGCACGGACGATCATTTCAGGGAATATCTGCCGGATTACAATAACCTCGATGAGATGAAGGAGCATTATAAACGCGGCGGACTCGGTGACGGTGTGTGCAAGAAGTTCCTTATCTCGGTACTGGAGGAGGAACTCTCCCCCATAAGAGCGGAGCGTGAAAAGTGGCAGAATAATATAGGCGATGTTTATGATATACTTGCCGACGGGATAAATAAGGCAAGAAAGAAGACGGATGCGGTCCTTTCACGAGTACAAAAGTCAATGAGGATCGATTATTTTGATGACCGTTCCATAATCGGTGAGTGGGAGGAACTCCTTAAGCAGCCGCTTAACTGATACACCGGGAGATGTGGCAAAAGAACAGTCCCCGTGGCAGATGTGGCAAAAGAACCGTCCCCATGGCAGATCGGGGGAAGAAAAGAGTATATACCTGAAATGGATGAGAAGAGAAGGATATCGCTTGAAAGAGCGGATGAATTGTATGAAGAGATAGAGGATTATCTTGCGTTTAAGGATGATTTCTTAAGGGAGACCGCCGAAAGACGTGATGTTCTGTCCAAAAAGCATAAGGAAGAACTCATGAATTACTTTGAGGCGGATGAGAATGACTGGAATGACTGGCACTGGCAGTTAAGGCACAGGATAAGTTCGGTGTCTCTTCTTAATAAGTTCATAAAACTGTCGGATAAGCAGTATAAGATGTTTGAGGATATCTCTAAGAAGTTCCGCTGGGCGACAACTCCCTATTATCTGTCGCTCATGGATTATGAGGATATGAGTTATCCGATAAACATGATGGCTCTTCCGAGCGCTTATGAGAATGACGAGAGCGGTGAGCTGGATCCCATGAGTGAGGAATATACCAATCCCGCACCCTGCATAACGAGGCGGTATCCGAACAGGCTTATAATAAATGTCACAAGTTCGTGCGCGATGTTCTGCCGCCACTGTCAGAGACGCAGAAGGATAGGCGAGTGCGACCGTATCGAGTCGGAGGAAAACATAGCGGCCGCTATTGAATATATCCGTAATACACGGGAAATAAGGGATGTCCTTATCACGGGCGGAGATCCGCTCATGCTCCCCGATGAAATGCTTGAGAATATAATAAAGCAGGTAAGGGCGATCCCCCATGTTGAGATAATAAGGCTTGGTACCAGGCTTCCCGTCACCATGCCTCAGCGTATAACACAGGAACTCTGCGACATGCTTAAAAAATATCATCCGTTTTTTATAAACACCCAGTTCAATCATCCGGGTGAACTTACGGAAGATGCGGTAAAAGCGTGCGAGAGGATAGTAAATGCAGGTATCCCCATGGG
>ONRZ01000047.1 GCA_900320345.1 uncultured Lachnospiraceae bacterium
TGGTTCTTGCATTCAGATTCTCATGCCCGCTTGTCTTTACCAGCTCAAATGCTGCATCTGCAACCATTTTCTTTGTGATCTTAACTTTCGGCGGCATAGTTGTCCTCCCATATATAATTTGCGTTATATAATCTATATTATATATAAAAATATGCATTTGTCAAAAAAAGAAGAACCGGTCGCCCGATCCTTCTCTTCCAAACTGCATATTGTTCTCACTCCTTCTCTATGCAGTATGCATTTTCCAATTCGCAGCTTCCTCCCTGAGTTTAATGAACCGGCTGTAACGCTCGCTGTTTCTTAACAGTTCTTCGTGCGTACCGCTGTTTATACGGCCCCCGTCTATCACCACGATCTTATCTGCGTTCCTTATGGTCTTCAGTCTGTGAGCGATCATGATGACGGTTTTCTTATCCGTAAGAGCGTCAAATGCAGCCGTAAGTTTATCTTCATTTTCCGGATCCACATTGGCAGTTGCTTCATAAACATCTTTTAAAATCAGAGAATCCGGCTCTTCCGCCGGCATTCCTTTCAGACATTACAAAAAGACCGAATCTGCATCCGGTAAAATGATCTAATCCTTCCTGTATTCACCGTTTATATATATCCGGCATTCAGCTATATCCGGATCACCATTTTCACAGCCAAAATCAGCATTTATCCTGACTCTCAGCTTTTCGCCATCAATTGCTACGCATTCTTCTATCTTCCCGGATCCGCTGCCCAATTCCCAAGCACTGTTACCGGGATAAGTATACGAGGACATCACTGCGTAGAGCCTGTTATTATCCCGACGTATACCTGCCAGAGCATAGTCACCCTGAAAGGCTGCAAGACCCGCAAGATCACCATCTTTTAGCATCGAGCCGTCTATTGTCACTTCTGCCGCACATTTAGGGAAGGTCATCCTTTGCGTCAGTATGTTTTTTGCATGAAAGATATTTCTGACCGTTTTATCTGTTCTTATCCATAATACACCATTTTTATCATCACATGAAATAAGATCAAGATCGGGCTCATGATTAAATTGCCAGATACTTTTGAAGCCGAAGCATCCATGATCGGTCTTATTATCGGAATACATACGTATGGGATCATATTTAAAGTCATCACTGTCTGTCAGGGGTTTATATGTATAACCGGGTTTAAGATCGATCGTTCTAAGATCAGTGGGAGCTTTCCCGTTATTTCCAAAGCTTAACCCTCTGATCCCGTTTTCTTCCGTCCACCTAACGGGGAGCAACACCGGGATCCTTCCGACAGCTCCTCTGTCCTGGAACAAAACTGCATGCCAGATGTTTTCAGGTCCTTCTACTATCCCTCCCTGGGCAATTCCGGAATCCCTGAATCCAAGATCATCATCAAATATATCTCCGCCTTTGAATTCACCCAGAAGTGAATCTGCAACGAAACAGGCTTCTACCCTTCTCCATCTGTCTTGTTTTGAATGGATCAGAAAAAGATAATATCTTCCATCGATCTTATATATATGGGAACCCTCATAACCAAGGCGCGTATTGCCTGTATCTCTCAGAATACACCTGTTGATCCCGTCTTTCTTCGGAGCAGAAAGGTCAGATGAAAGCTCGGTAAGATAAATGTCTGTATTTCCATGTACCAGGTATGCCCTGTCATCATCAAAGAGGAGCGAACAGTCATGATAGAAACCGTCTATGGTGCTTTTAGCCCATTCACCTTCTATGGTTTCGGATCTGTACAGATATGTTTTATGGGTATCATTACACGCGAAGATCACATAGAACATCCCCGCATGATATCTTAGAGAAGCAGCCCACATGCCCTTTCCGTAAATATGACCTTCTCCTACGAGTTTCTGAGATTCGGTTCCATCCAGCCTGTCATAGACAAACGCTGCATGCTCCCAGTTTATCAGATCGTATGATCGCAGTATCTCGGCTCCCGGCATATAATGCATGGTGGTACTTATCATATAAAAAGTATTGTTGACAAATATTACATCCGGGTCCGGATAATCCATTTTCAGGATAGGGTTTGTGCCATATCTAAAATCCATTAGTCACCTCTATAGCATTCGCCAAACAGTGACCGGGATTTAGAAAAGCATATGTAAAACAGGGATTTTTAATGATGCTGGACGGACTCGAACCGCCAACTTCAGTCTATGAAACCTATGCCATTCCCGCGGCTACAGCATCTGATTTTTTATTTGATGATGCTATTATAGCCCAATCTCCGGAAACTGTATAATACACGTATTGTATCATCTGCTATAAGTATAAGTTATCACCTTAACACTACGCTACACTATATCTTCAACTATACTTGCCGAAACTTCTATCAGGTCCGTCGGTTTAAGTTCGATCTGATAACCGACCTTGCCCGCACTTACAAATACTCTATCCTGTAAAGCGACTGTTTTATGAATGAATGTTTTAAACTGCTTCTTCATCCCGACAGGTGAGCATCCGCCATGCACATATCCTGTGAGCGGAAGTAATTCTTTCTGTTTTATCATTGAAACCGCTTTCTCACCTGAAGCTCTGGCGGCCTTCTTAAGATCCAGTTCGGCTCCGACAGGTACTACGAAAACATAATATTGTCCAGATTTTCCCTGCGTTACAAGCGTCTTAAATACCTTGTCGGGATCTTCGCCGAGAATAGCGGCAATCTCTTCTCCGCTCATAGTCGCGTCCGGTTCATATGAATGACTCACATAAGGTATCTTTCGACCATCCAGAAGTCGCATTACATTTGTTTTCTCTTCTTTTTTCATTTTATTCGATTACATGGCATACAGCCCTGTATCCTCCATCGACAGTGGTTATATAGATATCGGAATTGCCTGCACCATATCTCTTAACCTGTCCGTTTTTGCTTACTCTGACTGCTGCAGGGTTGGTACTCATATAGACCACCTGCTTATTTGACGCTGTGACAGGTTCAAGATCAGGTGATATGACAAAAGTTTTCTTAAGAGCAAGGCCACTTACGGTCAACTCTTTTGCATTGTAGGTATTTACTCTTGCAGAGCCAAGTTTTTTTGCGGTTATCTTCAGTCCCTTAACCCTTTCGAACACGGTTACCCTGAATCTGAACGTTTTATTGCTTCCATCCAATACCTTACAGGTTATGACCGCCTTCCCGGCCTTTTTCAATTTAAGCTCTGCCTGATCTGTATTTTCAGTAATTTCAGCCACATCGGTCTTTGAACTGGTCCACACAAATTCTTTATCTTCTCTTTCTTCTTCGTCATCGCTTTTAGGCGCAACTATAGGTATAACTTCAAGTTTAGCTGTTTCTCCGGCCGCTCCCTTTATCTCCCTGATCCCAATGTATCTTTCATGATCATCCAATAATCTGTCTATCCTGAGGCTTTTGGCCGGATTATAAACGTAGAAGGTACAGGAAGCGGTAACCGGAGTATTTGCATTGCTTCCCCGGGGAGGTATAAACGTTGTCTTAAACGTAACTTCACCTTCTCTGTAAGCCCTGATCCTTCCGTTATTTACAGTTGCTATCTCCGGATCGGAGCTTGTCCACAGCATCCTTGCTTTGTTCATTTTCACGGGAGTATTGCCCGAATAAACCAATGCTTTAAGTGTAAGGCTCTTTCCTACGGAAAGTCTGTTTCCGCTTACGCTTCCGGTGATGTCTTTTTTATTATTGAATATCTTAACATTATTTCCGGACACCGAGGACTGTAAGACCCGGACAGTAAGTCCCTTAACGGTAATGGTCTTTCCTCCCGGGACTGAATTTGTAATAACCGCACTGATCTTTGACGTTCCGTTCCCTACCGCCTTGATCACGGCTTTGTTCTTATCAGCCGTGTTGGCTGATATCGTAACGGCACCGTTGCTGCTCTTCCATGCAACCGAATAATCACCGCACTCCATTGGATTTACACGGACAAGACTTATTGTGTGTTCCATACCCGTACCAAGGTATATGGTACCTGCATCCGATAGGGCTGCTTTCTTTACGGGAGATTTGGGTTTATCCGGTGTGCGCTTGATAATGGTAACATTGCATGTAGCCGACTTCTTACTTCCATCGGTAGCGCTTGCCGTTATCTTAACCTGTACCTTACCGCCAACATCCTTCGTCTTAAAAGACGCTATACTGCCTTCTTCGGGAGCGTATTTTTCTCCTGTTTTTACAATAGCTCCGGGGTATGATGCAGGAACCGAAACAGTCCACTTTACACGATCCTTTGCCGCTTCCGACGGTGTCAGCATATATATCATCGCCGCCTTCAACGGTGAGTTTTCCGGAGCTTAGCTTGATCCCGTTAGCCAGGGAATAAACAGTAACGGGACAACTGCCTTCGTACACATTGCCGGCACTATCCCTTCCCGATACACAGATATTTGTTTTACCGCTGACCTTACCCGTCACCTTGCCCGTCTGATCCACGGTCGCTATCATGGAATCCTTGCTGTACCAGGTATATGTTATTTTATTACCGTTCTTTTCAGTAATCTCCGGGGTGATCTTAATACTCTTGCCAATGGCAACACTTCCGTCATTTGCCGGATTAAGATCGACACAACCGGTTATATCAGGATTCTTCCCGGTTTTATCATCCCCGTAATAATGCAGCGGATCCCTGTGTTCCGATCCGTTCCTGAATTCTTCATCATCGGCTGCGGCAAAGGTTACCCGGTCAGAAGAATACATGCCGACGCCCAGGAAATATGTTTTACCCTTATATTCGGTTGCAAGAGACATTAGGGGGCTCGCCGGTACTATCTGCCTTTTTAACGGTGTGACCGAGTTATCTTCAGGCTTATAGAGAAAGTTATCCATATTATTTTTAAGATCCGTACAGCCTGTAAACACGATCCCGTACTGGGTAACCGTACCTCTTAAACGATTGCCGAAGGCCCTGTAATCGGTATCATTAAGGTTGATCGTTACTGTACTATGCGACACCTGTTCACCGTTTATTGTTATCTTCTCTCTTACAAGGTTCTTTTCATCATATTTATCAAGTGCAGTGAGGAACATTTTCCCATCATCATTCTTAACCGCACTTACAGCTGCTGATTTCTGTATGGAATCAAGCGTACAGAGGAATAATAGCAGTTTTCTATCAATATCCAAACGGTACAGATCTGTTCTGGAAGGCTCGTTTTTCCCGCTTTGGGGGTTATATTTTGATAAAGTCATAAACAGATACAGTTCGTTCTGTGCATTGACAATAACAGCCTCATTCCTTTGAAAACCGTCAATATCGGGCACAGAGATCCCGGTATCGTATATCATATCCTCCTGTGGTGAATACATACTGATGCGCCAGGTATCAGCATTTGTATAAACAAGCATTCCGTTATAGGCACAGATATTCGCAGGAACAGCCCCCCGGGTTCCTTTCTTAAGCTTGGTCCAGCCGGGCTCTCTGCCGTTACCCGGTAATGTGTATTTCCATGTGATATAGTCAGTCGCATTTATATCAGAAATATATCCCGAATAATATATAGCGCCGTCAAGGGCTGTGCTCGAATAGAAGACTGTGTCCATAAAGTCTTTGTACAGTTCACCATCCTCAGGTGTAGGAACACTCAGTCTGCTGTAGAAGGATGCATTCACGGAAGAATCCCCAACTCCGCTGATGGTCACCCATCTTGATCCGGTCTTTCCCGCAGATGAGGTAACCATGATATTAACTTCATCGGCAGTGATCTCATTTGTTCCGGGATCAACCTTTATGATATCTTCATCATTCTTTCCATCCTTCTCCCATTCCCCTGCGCCAAGACCGGTCCAATCAGTAACTGTCAGGCCCGGGATCACGGCGTTTCCCGAAGTGATGGAAATGCTTCCTTTATCCTTTCCGAAAAAATAACCCGAAATATTTATCAATCCGTTTCGATCCACCCATGCTCTGTTTACAACAGGTGCGTAGTCACAGTCGAGAGCTTTGCGTACGTTTGCAATCCCCTCAGTCCTGCTGATATCACTGAAACCATCCTGATGAACCGTACTTCCGACAATCCTTGCCGCCCGCCTTGATGCGGAGTCGCCCGGCCATTTTGCGGCAAGAACAGCCACTTCACCCGTAACCGCCGGCGTAGCCATGGATGTTCCGTTCTTATAGTTGTAGTTTCCCGTATCATCGGTAAATGATATCCTTCTTATATACAGATCAGATGTTGACTTCCCTTGATCCCTAAGATATGCTATTATCCTAAATTGCGGATGCTCAAGTTCCATATCATCCGGAAGGTCATATATACACCATGAATTATAATCATCTCTTAAAAAATCCTGCGGCTCGCATATCTGAAACTCGCCGTCTTTTTTCAGTATGCGCACAAGCAGAGCCAGTTCGGAGTCTATTCCGTATCTTGCGGACAGTGCTAAATGTCGGGGTGCATTGTTAAGAGAATTGCAGGATATCGTCAGGATATCCGCAAAATGGTTCATATTGCTTAATTTAATTACTTTTTCATCCTGCGCAAATCCACCTGTCACACTGCCCGGGATTCTATATGTAAAATAAGTGGTATCGCCCGTAAAATCATCAAACATCCTGTTTCCTTTTCTGTCCGTTACGGGCTCGCATTGGAAAGGATCGATATCACCGGTGCCTGTAGGAACAGTCGACATGATCCGCGTACCTGCTGCGCTTAGATCAGAAGACCTTACACCGCAGTTGGAAAAGGAACTCCTGTTGGCACTTACATCGTTTGCATTTACACAGATCACAGCATCATTTTCCCGCAGACCGGTAGCTTTACCGGATATGTAATCATTGTCTGCACTTTCATTGCCGGATGCGAAACAACACACAACATTTAAAGCCGCCAGCTCCTGAGTGGCAAGAAGGATCGAATTTGATGCATAAGGACCTCCCCATGAATTATTTACGGCTACTATATTGACACCGCACTCCTTTGCGGTTTTGATGTAATTAAAACCCTTCAGAATACACGTTGACGGGAACTGTCCCAGATCATTGGCAGTCTTTACCGCCATTATTTTGGTTCCGTTAGCCGTTCCGCTTACGCCATACCCGTTCCATGGCGCCCCTGCGCTCCCGGCACAATGGGTTCCATGACCTTGATCATCCATTGGATCATTTGAAGTATAGGATACATTTTGGCTGCTTTTTTCACCGGAATTATAACCGTACATTCCTCCGCCAAGAGCTGTAAGTTCGGGAAAAAGAAGTCCTTCGTTCCACATGACGTCTTTAAGATCCTCATGTTCGTAATCGACACCGGTATCCATGATCGCCACCACGGTTCCCTCTGCATTAATGTAACCTTGTGTATTCCAAAACGGTACATCCATGCCGCCCGGTTTGTTAAGATAAGCATACTGATACTGTGTAAGATCCGGTTTCTTTTTGTCGGTTCCCTCCGGGATGATTTCCGGTATTTCTGAGTCTTCTGTCATCGTATCAAGGATATCATCAGTCGTATTTTTTAAACTTTCGGTAACTGCTTCGATCATTTGAGCATCTGCTGTGACATCATTAATCTCTTCAGATATCAATGTATCTTCACCGATCAGGTTATCCTGCATGTCATACTCAGTATCCGTCAGACTATATATATAGTTTGGCTCGATAAATAATACATCCGGATCGGTCTTTAGCATTCCGATCATCTCCTGTGTGGTATATCTGTCTGAATGGATATATTTGAGCGCATATTCTTCATCCGCCGAAGAGGTTTCGCTTAATATCCCGTCTTTGGCAGAGTCATCCTCTGCAATCCCGTATTCCTCCGATCCCTTTACCGCTTCCGTAACATCCATAAGATCTTCCGCTGAGTCAAGCAGGGAAAAAAGACCTTCTGCCATGTCATTTGTGTTCTCACCGGAATATTCCGGTGTCGTATTATCACCGCTTTTTATGCATACGATGACATCACCTTCCACATATTCCGGATCACTCACCTGGTCCGTGGTCGTGGTCGTGGCGGTCGTGGAAGCCGCATCAACCTCCGGCAGGATTTCGGCACTGACCGGACTGCCCGCAAGCGGGATCGAAGTTAATATAAGCGCTATAATAAGTATAAATGCTGCTCTTCTCTGTGTGGATTTCATATGCTTCTCCTCTTCTGTGATCATCTAACTGCAAAAATTATAGATTCTGTCATAAAAATCTTTTGCTTCCTCAAAAGCTCCATGGCCAAGTCCTTCATACACGTGGATCTCACTTCCCGCTATCCCCTGCTTAAGTTCATAACGGGCATCATTGCCTACCGTTTTATCGTCATCTCCTGCTATGACCAGTGTAGGACAGCTGATCTTTGATAATTCCTCCCGTGCATCAAATCCGAGTATGGCATATGCGTTTTTATAGAAACGGTCATAATTATCCGGTTTGGTAATCCTGGCCATAAACGGGATCAGTTTTCTGTATTTTTTAAGGAAGGCGGCCGAATACATCTTCTCGGCCGTATCGCGCATTAAGGAAACATGATCGTCTTCCTTTGCCATTCCTATCCAACCCGAAACAACATCCTTTACCACATCGTTCGCATACGGGGCGGTCACCGCAAGGATGAGCCTGTCCATGATCTCAGGATAGTCGATCGCCACGTACTGAGCTATCATACCGCCCTGTGATACCCCAAGTACTGACGCCTTTTCTATTCCCAGTTCCTTCATGACATACACCTGGTCTTTTGCCATATCCCGGATCGAATACCCCTCCGGCATCTTATTCTTCCGACTGAACATATAAACAGTATATTCATCAAAAAAACGTTTATAGACACCCGACAAGACCACGGCTTTCCCTTTTACGGTTGCCAGTCCGTCAGATAATCCCGGAAGTACGACCAGTTTCTTTTCTCCTCTTCCGAAAGACACATAGTACATATCAGTGTCATCTATCTTCGCAACTCCGTTTTTTCTCCCAATATCCACTTATCAACTTCCTCCGCATATTCTCTCCTATATATCTTTTCTGTCTGCATTTCTAAGGTTTTCCGTGACTCTTTCAAGATAGCTACTCAGTTCTTCAAGTTCCTTTTCGGAAAAACCGGCAAAAGCAATATCACCGGTAGCATCATACTGGCTTCTGACAAGCCGGAAGATCTCCCGCCCTTTTTCCGTCGGGTAAATAGCGTATGAGCGCTTGTTGTCTTCAATCCGTTTTCTTTCGATAAGTCCGTTCTTTTCCATATTTGACAATACGGTCGATAATGTTGCCGTCTCAACATAGTTTTCCCTCGCTATATCGATCTGCCGGCACCCTTCGTTTTTTGAAAGGTGAAGGATGATCTTAGGATTTCCGTAGTTTAATCCATAATCCTTAAGCCCCTTCTCCATATTTTTTTCAAATGCCCAATAAGCGTTAAACAATGATTTCATTTAAATCTCCTGATTTAGTAAAAATTGCTGGTATTTATGTTATATTATAACGTTTTCGCACCGGTCTGTCATTGTGTTTTTGTTGACATGAACATAGAAATGTAATTATAATCATCTTAATTAGACTTCTAACTGTAAGAAAACTATCAGATAGTATATTTTATAAGACAGGGGTAAAAAATATGAAAAAAAACTTCTCAATAAGGGTACAACTGTTACTAATGTCAATCCTTCCTGTAGTCATAATAGGAACTGTTCTTCTCATCGTGATCTCAAGCAAATTGCGATCCGGTATGATGGAAGAAGCTCTTGACGGACTGATGGCTTCGGCAGAACTGTTCAGGGAACACATATTAACTACGGATAAAGATCTGTCCACCAATGAACTTGAAGATGAATGTAAGGCTGCTACCGGCTTCGATTTCACCAGATTTGAGGGGGACACAAGAGCGTCAACATCCGTAGTCAAGTCGGATGGTACAAGGCCTATAGGAACACAGGCATCCGCCGAAGTGGTTGAAGCCGTATTAAAACGGGGTGAGAATTTTACCTCTGAAAAAACTGACGTTGCAGGCTCAGAATACTGCGTCGCGTACGTCCCCATAAAGGATGAAAGCGGCAAGATAACCGGTATGGCTTTTGCCGGCAAACCCACCTCGGAGATGGAAGCTGCGATCAAAAAAAGTATCGTTTCGATCGTAGTTATCGGTGTCGTGATCATAATGATCACTCTTGTGATCGTATATATTCTGGCAAACCGCCTTGTTTCAGCGGTAGTCAGGATCAATAATGTGATCAACAGACTGGCTTCCGGTGAGTTTGAAAAAACCGAGGAAACAGTCAACAGAGGGGATGAGCTCGGAGAGATGATGAACAGTTCTAATACTCTCATAGATGTTTTGACCGGGGTTATAAATGATGTTAAGAATATATCCTACACTTTACGGGATAAAGCACAGGAGCTAAACGATACCTCTTCACAGCTTCGGGACACCACGGAAGGTGTTTCCTCTGCCGCCCAGGATATGGCCGAGGGTGCTCTGGAACAGACCGAATCCATTGAAAAAGTCACTCAGAATATGGATGATCTCTCACAGGCCATACGTACCGTTGCGGAAAATGCCGAATCTTTGGCAGCTTCGGCAGCTGACATGAGCACGGCCTCACAGGAATCAGCCAGAGCACTTGAACAATTGTCCGGAAGCATGAACTCGATGGAGCAGGCAGTTACTGAGATAAGTACCACAATGACAGAAACAAACAGGGCAGTTAAGAGCGTAAATGAAAAAGTTGACGGTATCAACAATATAGCTGCCCAGACAAACCTTCTTGCACTCAACGCTTCGATCGAGGCAGCAAGAGCCGGTGATGCCGGAAGAGGATTTGCGGTTGTTGCCGAAGAGATTGGAAGTCTTGCGACAGAATCATCCCAAACCGCTGATGAGATACGAAGTGAAATGCTGCTTCTTTTAGATCGTGCGGAAAAAGCCAGTGCAAAAGCTGAAGAAGTGAGTATGATAGGAAACGATGTTACAAGGGTACTAAGTGAAACTGTCGAGAAAATAAATACACTTATGGAGGGTGTCAGCTCCACAGTTGATGGCGTAAATAATATTTCCGCACTTACCGAGGAATGCGATGCATCTAAAGTGGCTATCGTGGATGAAGTCAGCTCGTTGTCGGCAATTTCCGAGGAATATGCTGCTTCTACCGAGGAGACATCTGCGTCCATGGAAGAAGTAAATGCCAATATAAACGTACTGGCAGGAAGTGCTGAAGAACTGATGAGTGTTGCCAAGAAACTGGACGAGGATCTGGAATTCTTCAAGTTATGATATATCTGTCAACTCTTCCGGATCTTCTATGATATTGGCTCAATATACTCTTTTTTTGCGATATTACCTTCCGCCGCTATGCAGATATCTTCATATTCCTTGACAAACATTATCGATGCGGTCCTCGCTATCAGGCGCTCATCTTTACAAAAGCCGTGCTTTGCACCATGTATTGGGTGGAGGATCGCATGATCATATGCATCCACAGCCTGTTTTGAATACTCTATCGGGACTATATCATCGGCGTCCCCGTGTATTATGAGAACCGGCTTGTCAAATCCCTCCTGAACGGCAACGGGATCCAAGGAAGCGGCAGCCTTGTCAAAATCATCTGATATGCGCATTCCCATGACGTCTTTTATCCCTTTTTTCATTCTCCTTTTTGCATCATCAGGGATGTTAAAAGCCGGATACCAAAGGATGAGACCTTTTACTTCATCATAAAATCGGCTTCCGGCGATAGCGGATACCATGCCGCCCATGCTCTCGCCCATAAGATACAAAGACCCGTCATTTACAAAAGGCAGCTTTTTGACAGTATCCATAACGCACCTTAGATCATCAACCTCCGTATCCAGAGACATGTGAAGCATGCTGCCGTCACTCTTTGAATCAGGGCTCCCGCCGCAGAAGTCAAAAAATATACATATGATCCCTTCCGCGGCAAAATCATCCCCGTAATGCTCTATATCCCTGTATGTGGCTCCGAAGCCGTGCGAAAAAATGACCGTCGGAAACTTCCCATCACTTTCCGGGCGGAAAATAAGACCCCGGATGCACTTATTATCCTTTTTCTTAATAACTATCTCTTCTCTCATATACTTTCATCCTCTAATATGTAGAGGTTCTCCTCCAAAAAAGATCAAAAACACCAGAATACAGGCAATTCCGGCTCCTGCATTTCACAAAGAAGCCTCTCCTTGGGAAATTTCATACGAAATCCCCTGCCTGAGCGTATGATACGCACATAATCCGATTCCGACATGACCCGTTCATCAGTCACCATGGCAAAAACCAGATCTTCTGCCAGGCAGTCTGTCGAATGGATATCCGATCCGCAGGTCATTATCATATCATGATCTCTGGCATATTCATAAGCCCTTCGGTCCATATACGGTTTATTTCCGGCGTTTGCTATCTCCCAGGCATCACAGTGGTTCGGATGCAGCCTTATCTCGTTCATATATCCGCGTTCCCTGAAAGGATGCGCCTGAACGACAAGACCGCCCTCCGAATGTACCAATTCGTACTGTTCTTCCTGTGTGATCCGGATGATCTCCGGATGGTCCTTAAGCCACGTGGGGGCAAGGCCGTAAATAAGGAAATCCTCTCCCGTTCCATAGGATGTTTCCCAACCGAAAAATACATTTATCCCTGCTTTGTCACCGGCTTCCTTCGTCTCGTAGTAACTTTCACAAAATCTGTCAACCCATTCAGGCCAGGGAAGATCCCTCGGTATGCATGTATTGCCAAGATAAAAATGTTCCGTTACAAATATGCCGTCATAACCCAGTTCCTTATACCCTTTCAGGTACTCGGGACCCTTTGATCTGCCGCAGGCTGACGAACCCGACGTATGCAGATGTGTTTCATATAAATATTCCATTTGTCTATCCCAGTAAAGTCAGGGATATCCTTCCCTTTTTTTCGTCTATATCAAGCACCGTAACATCAACTATATCACCAACCGATACTACTTCAAGAGGATGTTTGATATATCTGTCCGACATCTGAGAGATATGTACGAGGCCATCCTCATGTACACCTATGTCCACAAAAGCACCAAAGTCGACGACATTCCTGACCGTTCCCTTTAACTTCATTCCGGGCTTAAGATCACTGATCCCCAGTACATCCGAACGAAGGATCGGAGCCGGCATTTTTTCCCTTGGATCCCTTGCGGGCTTTTCAAGTTCTAAAAGGATATCCTTAAGTGTGATCTCCCCGCAGCCCAATTCCTTAGATAATGCCGTCATATCCTTTAAGCTCTTTCTGAATGAGCTTATCTTCTTTTCATCCTTAATGCCGCAATCCATCCTTTTAAGGAGTGCGCGTGCCTGCGGATAGGACTCCGGATGCACCGCCGTTGTGTCAAGAGGCTCATCACCTCCGTTTATCCTTAAGAATCCGGCACTTTGTTCAAATGCTTTCGGCCCGAGTTTCGGGACCTTAAGAAGTTCCTGCCTTGAGTGGAATATTCCGTTCTTCTCCCTGTATGCCACAATGTTCCTGGCAACTGCGGGAGTTATTCCCGATATATAAGACAGCAGTGAAAATGATGCCGTATTAAGATCGACCCCGACGCTGTTTACTGCATCTTCAACCACACCCGTAAGAGTCTCCGCAAGTCTCTTCTGGTTCATATCATGCTGGTACTGCCCCACGCCTATGGACTTTGGGTCTATCTTGACAAGCTCGGATAAAGGATCCTGGACACGTCTTGCTATTGAAGCCGCGCTCCTTTGTCCCACATCAAACTCCGGGAATTCCTCCGTGGCCAGTTTACTTGCCGAATATACGCTTGCTCCGGCTTCATTAGTTATAATATAGTGTATCTTTTCCGGGAGTTCCTTTATCAGTTCCGATACGATCTGTTCGGATTCTCTTGATGCTGTCCCGTTTCCTATGGAGATGAGCGTAATTTTGTATTTTTCTATCAGTGACTTAAGTATTTTCTTCGCTTCCTCTGTCTTATTGTGAGGAGCAGTCGGATATATCACGTTGGTATCAAGAACCTTGCCGGTAGGATCGACCACCGCAAGCTTACAGCCTGTCCTGAATGCAGGATCCCATCCTAAAACTGTCTGCCCGGATACGGGCGGCTGTAAGAGCAGCTGCCTTAAGTTACGTCCAAAGACCTCTATCGCCCCTGATTCAGCCCTGTCCGTAAGTTCATTTCTTATCTCCCTCTCTATGGAAGGACTGATGAGACGCTTATATGAGTCGGTGATCGCATTCTTTATTATCGGTGTAGTATGCGGATTATCGGAAGTTATGATCTGCTTTTCCAGATAAAGGACGATCCTGTCTTCGGGTGCCTGAACAGAAACACTTAAGTATTTCTCAGCCTCTCCCCTGTTTATCGCAAGGATCATATGCCCCGCTATCTTTAATATGCTTTCGCTGAAATCATAGTAATTGCGATAGACCGAATCGGTTTCCGCATCTTTTGCTTCGGAGCCTATCCTGCCCTCCCTGCGGGTAAGGTTACGGATGTATTCGCGGTATCCCGCATTGTCCGAAACATCCTCTGCAATGATATCGGATGCTCCTGCTATGGCAGCTTCCACATCCGGCACTTCCTTTTCTTCAGCCTTTATCTTATCTTCCTTGCTCTCAGATTCCGGGACCACCTTTCCGGTAACGTACTTTGCAGCCTCCTCTTCAACCGGCCTGTCCGTATCCTGCCTTAATATGAATTCAGCCAGCGGTTCAAGACCGCGTTTCCTTGCAGCGTCGGCTCGTGTCTTTTTCTTCTGCTTATATGGCCTGTAGAGGTCCTCTACGATAACAAGCTTATCCGCCTCAAGAATTGCTTCCTTTAGTTCATCCGTAAGCTTTCCCTGAGCATCAATGAGCTCGATTATCTCCTGCTTCCTTGCTTCCAGATTCCTGAGATACTGAAGCTTGGTAAAAAGAAGCCTTAACTGCTCATCATCAAGGCTTCCCGTGGCCTCCTTCCTGTAGCGGGCTATAAAAGGAATGGTGTTCCCGTCATCTATCAGCTTGATCGCAGCTTCAACCTGCTTCT
>ONRZ01000038.1 GCA_900320345.1 uncultured Lachnospiraceae bacterium
GCCCGCTTCATATTGGTACTGCTCGCCTTCTCGGCAAGACGTCTCTCTGCACGGACCCTGGCCTCTTCGGCACGGTTTACATCGATCTCGTCCGGCCACTCTATGACCTCGGCAAGAATGGTAACGGAGTCCTGAAGTATCTCTACAAATCCGCTTATAAGAGCCGCTGTCTTTACCTCGGAATCACTCTCCCTTATACGAAGTATACCGGGAGCGATAACGCTGGTCAGCGGGATATGGTTCTTCAGCACACCTATCTCACCTTCGGTAGTCCTAAGCTCCACCATGATCGCATTTCCTTCATAGAAAACACGGTCCGGTGTTATTATTTTTAATGAAAAAGCTCTGTCATCAGCCATTTATCTGCCTCTTTTACTTATTCGCCTTAACCTTGGCAAGTACGTCCTCGATCCCGCCGCAGCTTAAGAAATAACTCTCGGGAATATCATCATGCTTACCCTCAAGTATCTCCTTGAATCCCTGTACGGTATCCGCGATGGATACATAACGTCCTTCAAGACCTGTGAACTGTCCGGCAACGAAGAACGGCTGTGACAGGAACCTCTGTACCTTTCTTGCACGTGATACCGTGATCTTGTCTTCTTCTGAAAGCTCGTCCATACCAAGGATCGCGATGATATCCTGAAGTTCCTTATATTTCTGGAGGATCTCCTGAACACCTCTGGCAACCCTGTAATGCTCCTCGCCTACGATCCTGGGATCGAGTATCCTCGATGTTGACTCAAGAGGATCCACGGCGGGATAAATACCAAGCTCAACTATCTGACGCGAAAGAACCGTCGTCGCATCCAGATGCGCAAACGTTGTTGCGGGAGCCGGGTCCGTAAGGTCATCGGCAGGTACATATACAGCCTGAACCGACGTTATTGAACCGTTCTTGGTAGATGTGATACGCTCCTGAAGCGCACCCATCTCTGTCTGCAGTGTAGGCTGGTAACCAACGGCACTGGGCATACGTCCGAGCAGGGCCGAAACCTCTGAACCTGCCTGCGTGAAACGGAATATATTGTCAATGAACAGAAGCACATCCTTACCGCCCTGATCACGGAAATATTCAGCCATCGTAAGTCCGGAAAGTCCAACCCTCATTCTTGCTCCGGGCGGCTCGTTCATCTGACCGAATACCATTGTGGTCTTATCTATAACGCCCGATTCGGACATTTCATGGTACAGATCGTTACCTTCACGGGTTCTCTCACCGACACCGGTAAATACCGAATATCCGCCGTGCTCGGTAGCGATGTTACGGATAAGTTCCTGAATAAGGACTGTCTTTCCTACACCGGCACCACCGAAAAGACCGATCTTACCACCCTTCTGATATGGGCAGAGAAGATCTACGACTTTGATACCCGTCTCAAGAAGCTCGGCGTTGGTCGACTGCTCCTCGAACTGCGGTGCCTTCCTGTGGATAGGGAAGAACTGAACATTATCGGGAGCCGGCTTGTTATCTATCGGCTGACCCAATACATTGAAGATACGTCCCAGTGTATTTTCGCCTACAGGTACGGTTATGGGAGATCCTGTTGCTATCGCATCCATTCCTCTGATAAGTCCGTCCGTGGGACCCATGGCAATACATCTTACCGTATCATCACCTAAGTGCTGGGCAACTTCCACCACCAATTCACTCTTATCTTCCTTCGGTACCCTGATAGCTTCGTTTATCTCAGGCAAAGAACCTGATACAAACTTGATATCAAGGACCGCACCGATGATCTGGGTGATCTTTCCTATATTATCTGCCACTGTTTTTTCTCCTTCCTATTTTCCTATCTATTAGGTAACAAGTACTTCGTACTTGATCAGATCAACTGCTGAGCGCTTCGGCTCCGCCGATGATCTCGGTAAGTTCCTGAGTGATATGACCCTGACGCGCCCTGTTATACTGCAGTTCAAGGGTTCCTATCATCTCCTCGGCATTGCTGGTCGCGGAATCCATGGCCTGCATTCTGGCACCGTTTTCACTGGCAACCGCCTCGATAAGCGCTCCGTAGATAAGGCTTGCGATATACTTGGGGATTATCATCTCCATCGCTTCCGTTTCCTCGGGCTCGTAATTCATGATTGCCGCCGACTTTGAGGCATCAGAAGGATCCTTTTCCCCGTATTCTTCTTCACTCTCACTGTCTACCGGAAGCAGCTTAAGGAGCGTCGGTATGTGGCTTACCGTATTTTTAAATCCGGTGTATGCCAGCCATATCTCACCTATCTCCTTATTCGAGAATGCTTCAAGCAGCGCATCCGTTATCTCCATCGCATCCTTATACAGAGGCTCGTTGATAACTTCGGAATAATCAGCCTTGATATTGTATCCGCGGCGCTTAAGGACATCCCTGCCCTTCTTACCTATAGCGTAAACCTCAACATCCTCTTTCTTAAGCTCGGAACCTGTAACAAGCTTCACTATATTGGAGTTATAACCGCCTGCAAGTCCCCTGTTTGAGGTGATCACAATGACCGCTTTCTTATCCGATGAACCGGATGTAAGGTACGGGTGATCTATATGTCCGGTACGCCTGATCATCCCGGTTATCGTCTCATACATACAGTTAAAATATGCCTTCGAACGTTCTGCACGGGTCTTGGCCCTCTGCAGCTTGACCGTCGAAACGAGCTTCATAGCCTTGGTGATCTGCTGCGTACTCTGGATACTGGTTTTACGCCTTTTTATATCTCTCATTGAGGCCATATGTTTATACCTACCTTATCTTTAACTATTCAGAACAGGCTCAAAATACTTCGTATTTTTCGCTGCATTAGATCCATCCAATACATAAATTTATAAAATAATCTGTTTACATGCAAGCATGACACATCTTATTTTAAAATTTATGTGCTGTTCTGAATAGTTATTTGACAAAATCAGCCTTGAAATCCTCGATCGCCTTACGAAGCTTAGCCTCGGCATCATCGGAGATCACTTTGGTATCCTTGATGGAAGCCGGAACCTCAGGTATCTTTGTCCTTATATACTCGAAGAATTCCTTCTCAAAATCAACTATTTTGGCTACAGGCACATCCAGCAGATACTTATTTACCGCAACGAAGATTATGATAACCTGATATTCAACCGGCATCGGCTGATACTGCGGCTGCTTAAGTATCTCCTTGATACGTTCGCCCTGTGCAAGCTTCTCCTTCGTATCGGCATCAAGTTCCGAACCGAACTGTGCAAAAGCAGCAAGCTCACGATACTGGGCAAGCTCTGTACGTATGGGAGCCGCGATCTTCTTCATAGCCTTGATCTGAGCGGCACCGCCGACACGGGATACCGAAAGTCCGGCATTAACGGCCGGTCTGAAGCCCGCATTGAACATTTCGGTTTCAAGATATATCTGACCGTCTGTGATCGAAATAACATTCGTGGGAATATATGCAGATACATCGCCTGCCTGTGTCTCGATGATGGGAAGTGCGGTAAGCGAACCTCCGCCGTATTCCTCACTCATCCTTGCCGCACGTTCAAGCAGCCTTGAATGCAGATAGAATACATCACCGGGATAAGCCTCACGCCCAGGCGGACGACGAAGCAGCAGTGAGAGTGTACGGTATGCAACGGCATGCTTACTCAGATCATCATAGATAACAAGAACATCCTCGCCGTTCTCCATCCATTCCTCACCGATAGCACAGCCCGCGTAAGGAGCTATATACTGGAGAGGAGCCATCTCACTGGCTGTTGCGGCTACGACAGTCGTATATGCCATGGCGTTGTATTCTTCCAGTGTCTTAACTATGGAAGCAACGGTGGAGGCCTTCTGTCCTATCGCAACATAAATACACTTAACGCCCTGACCCTTCTGATTTATGATGGTGTCAACGGCGATAGCAGTCTTACCTGTCTGACGGTCACCGATTATGAGCTCACGCTGTCCCCTTCCTATAGGGATCATGGAATCGATAGCCTTGATACCTGTCTGCAGCGGCGTATCTACCGACTTTCTGGTGATAACGCCCGAAGCGACACGTTCTATCTGACGATATTTATCCGTCTGTACCGGACCCTTGCCGTCTATCGGCTGGCCAAGAGCATTGACGACTCTTCCGAGCATCGCATCACCGACCGGAACCTCAACAACCCTGCCGGTCGTCTTGACTGTATCACCTTCGTTGATATTCTTCTCGGCTCCGAGAAGAACCGCACCGACGTTATCCTCTTCAAGGTTCAATACCATTCCGTATACTCCGCCGGGGAACTCAAGAAGCTCGTTCATCATCGCCTTCTCAAGTCCGTGAACACGTGCGATACCGTCCGCAACCTGGATGACGGTACCCACTTCGGATACTTCCAGCTCGCCTGCATATCTCTTGATCTGATCCTTAATTACAGAACTAATTTCTTCAGGTCTTAAATTCATGGATCTGTACGCACCTTTCTTTAGATTTCAAACAACTTAAGCATTTGCCGCTTTAAGCTGAATATCGTTTAATTCCTTCTTAAGTCCTTCAAGCTTCGTCCTGATGCTTGAATCAACAACCCTGTCACCTATCCTTATGACCATGCCTCCTATGAGTGACTCATCGATCGCATAGTTCATTTCCATGGATACATAGTCCGTTGTATCAAGAAGTTTCTTCTTAACGGCTTCCTTCTGTGGCTCAGTCAATTCAAGCGGTGTGGTTACATAAGCTATTCCGATCTTCTTATGCTCCTTCACCTTAAGAACGAAATAATCAAGTATCGAATCAATATCCGCGTAGCGCTTATTTGCTACTATGAGCCTTAAGAAGCCTGTGAACTCATCACTTAAACGTCCCTTGAACACGGACTCCATGATCTGTTCCTTCTCTTCCTTAAGGATCTTGGGATGATTCATAAGCCTTGAAAAATCAGGATTATCCTTAAGTATCTGCTGAACCGATAGTGCTTCGTCGTAAAGGTTATCAAGTGTGTTTTCCTCAATACCGGTCTCAAACAGAGCATCCGCATAGGTGGTGGAAACTAGCTTTGCCATGTCTTATCACCTACTTCTTTTAATGTCTCTTCAACGAGAGCATCCTGGATCGTTACATCCATCTTGTCACCGACTACCTTGCCTGCCATGAGCGACGCGATATCGATCATTTCCTTCTTGATCTCATCACGCGCCTTCTCCTTCTCCAGCTCGGCTTCAGCCTGTGCCTGCTTGAGTATTCTGGCGGCTTCTTCCTTCGCATCGGCGATTATATGGTTTTCATTTGCCGTCGCACGCTTTCTTGCATCAGCAAGTATCTCATCCACTTCAGCATCGGCATTTTTAAGCTTATCCTCATATTCATTCTTGAGGGCGTCAGCGTCTTCCCTGTCCTTCTTCGCCGAATCGATATCATTCTGTATCTTCTCGCGGCGCTTCTTAAGCATTTCATGCACCGGATCGAATAACAGATACGAAAGGAACATGAACAGGAAAAATACCGATACCGCTGTCAGGATAGCATCGTGCAGCAACTGGAAATCAAGATCAAATAATCTTTCCATCCAAGTATTTGCCTCCTTTCAACGTATTTAGATCTCCTTATTTTAAAAGAGGCTTAACAAACATCAGCAACATAGCTACCAAAAGTCCGTAAAGACCCGTCGTCTCGGCTACGGCCTGACCAAGAAGCATGGTCGAAGTAACGTCTGACTTCGCTCCGGGATTACGTCCTACAGCTGCAGCTGCATGACCGGCAGCGATACCCTGGCCTACACCGGGTCCGATACCTGCGATAACTGCAAGACCTGCACCGATCGCCGAACAACCTCTGATGAAATCTTCTCCTGAAATATTCATGAAAAAATCCTCCTTTGTAATATATATGAACTTAAATATTTCTCATGCTAAAACTGTGACCTGGATCAATCCGATCCTATCGCATCGCTCACATATGTCATGGTCAGCATACAGAATACATAGGTCTGTATCGCACCGCTGAACAGATCAAAGTATATGTGAAGGAATGCCGGAATACCTATCTTGACAAATATGGGCAGGAGCCCGTAATACAATGCCATCATAACGGTTCCGGACAGTACGTTCGCAAACAGACGCAGCGACAGTGAGATCGGTACCGCAAAATCACCTATTAAGTTGATCGGGATCCAGAATACCCATGGATCGCACAATCCCTTGATAACACCGCTGACCTTCTGGTATTTGAATTTATTATATGTGATCAGGCAGAAAGTGATGACACCGAGCGGGAAAGTTACGCCGTAATCCGCTGTCGGCGGACGCAGTCCCAGGATGCCCGAAATATTGCTTAAGAAAATGAACAGGAATAATGTACAGATGTAATTGACGAACTTGCTCGCATTTTTCCCCATCGTGCTGTTTATCACGCCGTCAAGGAAATCAACCAGAAGCTCTACTATGTTAAGGAACGGACTTGGGGCTTCATCCACATTTGCCTTCTTGATCGCCCTGTTGGCGCATGCCGCAAATCCTATCAGGATGAGCATTACTATCAGCGTACATACATGAGTGGTCGTTATCCATACTTCGTTACCGAAGAAATTATATGAAAACAGACCTTTTATCATGAAATCGACATCGCCTGATAATAACAATGCAGTGTTACCCATCTATCGTGTCATCTCCTTTGCTGAATTTTGAAAAAATCTTATGTGTAAAGGGCTGTATATATGCCCCTGTCTTAAGTCCCATCAGTCCGGCAAAGCACGTGAGCGGATTGCCGATCCCGGATATCGCAAGTGCTATTATCACCGCACATACGATAAGATATCTTAACGAAGCCTTCTTCTGAATATAAGCCTTGGCGCCCTTCTCATCGAGCGAAACCGCAACCTCGAGCGAATCCGCTATGCTTACCGACAATGCCAGGCATAAAACGAGCCCCAGGATCAGTCCGGCCGAATGATACAGCTTCCTGTCGGTGAAGATGAGCAGTGCCGCTTCCCAGATAATACAGTAAAAAGAAGCACCGGCCATCAGCTCGATAAGTGTTCTGTTGTTCCGGATACGCTCAAGCATTTCCTTCATCATCAAAACCCGCCGTATCCGTCATATCCTGTTCCGCCCCGACCGCAGCATCTTCTGCATTGTCCGTAAAAACTTCTTCCCGGCTGCCTCCGATCCTCTTCGAATCATCGAAATTCGACTTACGGACCTTTACCTTATCGTGCACGGGCGGCTTTTCATATATCTGCTTCGCAAAAATATAGACGTTTCTTCCGCCGGCAACAGCGCCGACAAAAAACAGAATGATAACAAGAAAGGATGTGTGAAAAAACCTGTCAAGAAAGATACCTAAAAAAGTGCATAAAAAAATGGGAACCAGCATGTTGATCCCGAACTGCAGAACCTGCGTAAGAGAACGGTACACTCCTTTATCGTAATTCACAACAGTTACCTCATTTACGGTTATCGCTTCCATTTTACCATAATTTTGGAAAAAGTCCATAAGATTAGAGGATTCTTGGGTAAAATAAATTTCATATACGTAATTATGTGACATTTTTTGAAAACCCAAAAATAAGTTAGACAATATCCGCACAAATTGTTATACTAACAGAAAACGCGGCGCGTCGCCAAAGGAGGATTCTCATTTGGATACACCCAGGCTGTACAGAAAACGTCTTATCCCCGAAGAATGTATTCCGCTCGATGATGATGTGATCCTTAAGATCGATGAAGATATCATCATTACCAAATGGAACACCCTGCATCCCAAGAAAAACCTTCATCACGGCTTCTCCTGCTACTTCTTAAAGGAAGGGTACAAGGTAAGCAAGTTCCTCAAAGAAGACGATACCCTGATGTACTGGTACTGCGACATAATAAAGACAGACTACGACAGGGATACCAACACCTATGTGTTCACGGATCTGCTCGCCGATGTGATAATGTTCCCGGACGGCTTCGTAAGGGTTGTCGATATAGACGAGATAGCGCTTACCCTGCGGGAGGGTAAGCTGCCGAAAGATGATGTCATAACATTACTGGAAAATCTGGATAAGCTGCTCAAGATAATCTACAGCCATGATTTCGAAAAATACAAGCATATGATAAACGAGTATGCATTACCCCATGATCATTAATATGGTAACAAGTACTTACGTACTTGTTCTGATCGTATGTCATAAGGACTCCACCACTTCGTGGTACCCCTTATGATCACTAATAAAAAACATGTCCGCCTATGATCGTTCCTTTGATCTGCGGGATGACCGTTCTGAAAAACAGGCAGTTGCCCACGGGCTGCACACCCGCCATCGCTTCATCGGCGGCACGGTAACAGCTCTCCGTTGCACCAAGCGACAGTCTCGTCGCAAGTCGTCCGCTGCCCACGGGTGAAAACTGACGCTTCTGATAAATGACCCCTACCATGGTATTCGGAAAAGCCGCGCTCCTCATTCGGTTTACAACCACAGATCCAACGGCCACCTGTCCTATATAAGGCTGATTGCCCGCCTCGCAATAGATAAGACATGCCAGAAGTTCCCTGTCACTTCCCTCAAACCCAAGATCGCTCGCATTGCTCCATGCCATCCTGTTCGCACGCTCGCTCAGAGCCTTCTCCTCTTCAAGCTGCTTCTTAAGGGCGGTAAGATTGGCTTCCTGTTCCTTTATCTCAGACTCGTAAGCCCGCTGTTCAAGTTCGGCCGCGCTTATGGCTCCGTCGGTCGCAGCTATGGTACCGGAGGTCGAATTGACCAGGGTGCTTACCTTATTTTTCTCGGCCTTCGCATCACCCATCAATTCATCAAGCTGCTCTATCTCTATCTTCAGGACCTCTTCCTTCTCTTCAACCAGCTTCCTCTGCTGAACAAGACCGTCAAACATCTTCCGGTCGTATTCCTCAAGCCTGCCGACATATTCCGCTTTATTGAGAAAGTCGGAATAATTGGTCGTCTGCATGAAGGTCTGGAGCAGGGAAACATCCCCCTTCTCATAGATCACGCGAAGACGCTTCTTCATGAGTTCATACTGCCTTGCTTCCTCGATCTTTGCCGCCTCTATGTCAAGCTTGGCCTGGACTATCTCGGTCTGCTTCTCGGACATCCGCGTCTCTATCTCGGCAAGGTTGTTGCTTATCTCCTCAAGCTCGCTGTTCAGCTTGTTCAGATAATCCTGGAGCTGCTGCTTTGTATCCTCAAGATCTTCCTTCTTGCTGTCAACCGCCTTCTTCTGCTCTTCAGTAACCTTCTTAAGCTGCTCCGCCTTCTTGATCTTCTCGGAAGTTGTCTCAGCATGAGTACCTGCCGGCGCAAGTCCCGTGAGCAACGTTGCGGCGATGGCAATACTTATGATTTTCCTTAATAACTTCCTGCTTCTTCTCACAGCGTGAGTTCAACCTTTCTGTCCGTATGCTTGTACTGATAATATCTGACACCCGCAGCATCCAGCATTCTCCTCGAAGCTATCGTGCTCGGCTCATTCTCATATTTATTGGAATCGTAGACTATGGTCTTTATGCCCGACTGTATTATCGCCTTCGCGCATTCATTGCACGGAAAAAGCGTGACATACAGCTTTGCTCCCTCGAGCGTTCCCCCGCGGTAATTGAGTATCGCGTTAAGCTCGCTGTGTGTCGTGTAAAAATACTTGTTATTTAGCGGATCTCCAACCCTGCACCACGGGAATTCATCGTCGGAACAGCCTATCGGAAACCCGTTGTATCCCATCGAAAGTATCTTGTTATCCTGGCTTACTATGCACGCACCGACCTGCGTGTTGGGGTCCTTCGAACGCATGCCCGACAGGATCGCAACCCCCATAAAATACTCATCCCACGAAATGTAATCTTCTCTCTTGTCACTCATATCCACCCTCTCAATTTCCGGTCTTTTTCCGTTCTTAAGGATCATGACCATAACAAAACTTACTATCGCCGATATATCATAACCATCTTATTCCCTGTAAGATTCTTCCTCGATGGCCCTTACCTGCGACAGCCTGCGTACATGCTTCTCCTCACCGGAAAACTCCGTCGAAAAGAAGATGTCCACTATATCAAGAGCAAGGTTCGGACCGATCACACCCCCGCCGAGAGCAAGAACATTCGCATCATTATGCATCCTTGTAAGCCTTGCGCTCGTACAGTCGTTGCACAGTGCGGCCCTGATGCCCTTGACCTTATTGGCTACTATCGAGATCCCTATTCCTGTCGTGCAGAGAACGATACCCTTCTCGCATTCGCCGCTTGCCACCGCTTCTGCAGTAGCACGTCCGATCGCCGGGTAATCTATCGAATTTTTATCATAACTCCCGAAATCCTTTATCTCATGTCCCTGTTCCTTAAGATGTTCGATTATAAGGCACTTCATATCAAACGCACCGTGATCGCATCCAACCGCTATCTTCATTTCGTTTCTCCTTTTGATTATTTTATTCGGGGGTCAAAACTATACTATCATTTTTATTTCCGGATTGTTCCGTGCTTCGCACTCCAACAATCCTACCCACCATTCGCACTCCAATGACCCTAAATAAATACCATATTTTGGGGTTACATAATATCAAAACCACATAATATTGCCTTATATAATATATAAAAAAACTCTGTATCTTGCAAGCACGAATTAGTGTTTTAAACTTCAACGATATTATGTCCGGCAGCTTTTATAAGACGGTTCATTATCGCCTGTCCCATACGCGGTGTCTCAAAATCTTCCGAATAGATGATATCTATTTCCTTATCATCACACTCTCTCAGTACGGAATACAGATGCCTTGCGATCGATTCCTCATCTTCACGCGTCCCCATGTTCATTAAAAGCGCCGCATCGTTATAATTTCCGATCGTCTCATCCGTTGCTATGATGCCTACACGTTTACCCTGCGCGATCCCTTTTGCAAGGCCTTCCTTCATATACCCTACTACCGCATCACGCTCTCCCTTTACTATGGTAAGTTCACCCCTGGGCGCATAGTGTCTGTACTTCATGCCGGGTGCCTTCGGGTGCAGGCCTTCCGTCTGCTTTCCGAACACCGCGGGATCATAATCAACATCTCCGAGTGCCTCCCGTACCATCTCTCCGCTTATATAACCCGGTCTGAGTATCATCGGAACAGCGCCTGTCATATCCACTATGGTCGACTCAAGTCCTATGACCGAAGATCCTCCGTCTATTATCATTTCAATACGCCCGTCCATATCTTCCGTAACATGCTTCGCGCTCGTCGGACTCGGACGTCCCGACAGGTTTGCGGACGGTGCGGCGATAAAACCTCCGGATGCTCTTATGAATTCCTCTGCTATCCTGTTATCCGGCATCCTTACAGCCACCGTATCAAGACCGCCCGTCGTCTCCTTAGGAACGATATCCTTCTTTTTAAAGATCATGGTAAGCGGTCCGGGCCAGAACATTTTTGCGAGCTTTTCAGCCTCTCCGCTCACATCCGCAGCCACTTCATACAGATCCTCCATCCTGTATATATGGACTATGAGCGGATTATCGGACGGCCGCCCCTTTGCCGCATAGATCTTCCTGGAAGCCCCCGGATCGAGTGCATTGCCTCCGAGCCCGTACACCGTTTCGGTCGGAAACGCCACCAGCCCGCCTCTTTTTATGATATCTCCGGCTTCCTTTATTATCCCGACATCGATATTCTCTTCATTTATCGTAACGATCCTTGTATGCATTTTTCTCATCTCCCGAACATATCCGCAGCCGGGGCAACATATATTCCCGATTCTGTGATAAAATACATATATGAAGACGGTAAACATTTACGCACTGACCAGAATAGAACGGCCGGAGGATCTGTCAAGGGCCGACAGACAGTTCTCCGGGCGCGGGTATTTTCTCAAGATAAAAGACTGGGAGATACAGGGACTTAAGGCACTGACGCAGCATCTGTGTGAAATGCTCCGTGATGTCTCATATCTTAATTTCTATTATTCGTTTACGATACCCAAGCTCGGCAAGGAATTCGATCTTCTGCGCATAAACAATGACACCGTGATAAACATCGAACTTAAAAGCCGCAGCATCAGCAATGAACGCATAAAACACCAGCTGCAGCTCAACAGGGATTACCTCGCTTTCCTCGGTCGCTCCATCCGCTCATACACTTACCTGAGCAATGAGGACCGGCTCTTACGCTTAAGCAACAGCGGGAATCTCATCGAAGCGGACTGGGACACCCTCTGCCGTGATATCATCGGGCAGAACGACTGCATCGAGGATAATATCGAGCAGTTCTTCAGGGAAGAAAAATACCTGATCTCGCCCCTGACAGATCCCGAGCGTTTTTTAAGGGGCAGTTACTTCCTAACTTCACAGCAGAAGGATATAAAGAAGCAGATACTTACCAATATACGAAATCCCCGCAACGGCATGATTCCCATGCAGGGCTTCATGGGGCTTCCCGGCACCGGCAAGACTCTGCTGCTTTATGATATCGCAATGGAATTGAGCACAGGAAGCAGACGCGTCTGCATACTTCATTTCGGCTCATTTCCGGATGAAATGAAAATGCTCAATGAACGTCTCAAACGCATTGACTTTTACCACTGTTCCGAACTTAAATCCCTTCCGTCGACCGGCGGATACAGCTGCGTTTTAGTGGACGAAGGGCACCGTATGGAAGGCCGGATGCTTTATGAACTTATCGGGATAAACAGAAGCGAAGGACTGCCGGTGATCATCTCTTACGATCATGAAGCGATAATATCACCGAAGGAGCGTCCACAGGACACCGGAGAACTCATTGATAACCTGCCGGACTTTATAAGATACCGCCTGACCAACCGTATCCGAATGAACAGTGAGTTATCATCCTATATCTGCTGCACCATGAATCATAAAGGAACCCACAGGATGAAATCCTATCCGTCGGTCTCGGTCTATTATGCGAATGATCCGGATGAAGAACGCATAATCCTGGATGACTGCATAAAAAAAGGTTTTACCCACATATCCGACAACAGTCTTGCCACCTGCCGCGAATTCGACAAAGTCGTAATGCAGATAGATGATACCTTCTACTATGATGAAGAAGGTTTCTTAAGATCCCGGCTAAACGCAGAGGGAAAAAAAGACACCGCACACAAGGTACGGCGCCTCTTCCATGGCCTTAACCGGGCAAAATCAGCCCTTTCGATAATCGTTATAAATAATCCCGGGGTATTCGACATCCTGCTTTCAATCGCACAGGGGCACTGACCGGCTGTCTTCCTTCGCACAGGGTCACTGATTTTCGATCACCGGATTTGGCACTGCGTCGCTCATCTGATTCTTAATTCGCTCTATTGCCCTCTTAACTGCCGGTATATTGATTATTATCAGTGTCACTGCCATCTCCGTAAGTATATAGCTGTAATTGTAAACTATGGAATAAACACTCGTTAAGCTTTTGGGGAACCAGTCCGGCATGTAATCCATCCAGTAGATATAACCGCCTATCGTATGGAACAATCCGCGCACCAGAGCTGCCGCGATATATCCTTTGGTAAGCCCGTTCTTTTTACCGTACCAGAAACCCGCTATCCCGAGAGCCGTAAATGCGAAGAAATAGTCACAGCATATCTGGAACGGCGATAAGAAATAACTTCCGCCCGACTGTATGAACTGCAGGATGCTGAAAGCAAATGCCGTAGTCAGTCCTACCTTTATACCGAACACATATCCCACAAAGCAGATGAAAAACATCGAGAACAGCGTCACCGAACCGCCCATCGGAAGCTCAAACTTTATATATGATGTGATAAAAGCAAGCGCCAATGCTATCCCGGCACATGCAAGCTTCTTCGTATCAAATCTTCCCGTGTCCTGTTTGCGCGATATAAGGAGAGCCGCGATCGCAATGACTATTATCATTACTATTATCGCAAGATAATACCCGCCATTTGTCAGTTCATAGTATGATCCCCATTCGGGATCGTTCACGTAATTTGTTAATCCGGACATAATAAAACCTCCCATGCTGAATTAATGCCAGGAGGTATATCAAACCGATATCATCGCTTCCTTCCGCCGGTATTACCCGGTTCAAGTAATGAGGGTCAGAGCTTGCGCTCAATCTCAGCTTTCGCACCCCTAGCATCTTTATGACCATCGAAAGTATATGCCTGATTTTTTAATATGTCAAGCATCAACAGTCTCATATCGCACAAGCGTATCGACAATTATGGTTTTTCCAAACAGATCGAATTAAGAAATAATTAAGGATTTGATAAGAGACAGATTAAGACTTCCGGATAACAATGGTCTAATATGGCATTGTAAACAGTAAACGTTTAAGTGATGATCTTTCGGAGGGAAAAATGAATCTGTTGAAAAAGCTGTCTGTAAATGTAAATAAGAAAAAGCTCGGGATATTAAGCGGCGTGATAGCGCTGTCCGTGGTGGCGGGAGTTGTTTCCGTAAACGCCGGAACTTCAATGAAGGTCAGATCATATACGATTGCTTCGGGCGACCTTGCTCAATACACCGAGCTTAACGGCAACATAGTATCCGATACCGTCAGGGAGTACTACTCAAGGGTTGACTCAAGGATAGGAAAAGTTCTTGTAAAGGAAGGCGACTATGTTAAGAAGGGCGATCTTCTGATAAGCTATGATGAAGAAGATCTGAAGCTTAAGACAGAACTGGCAAAAGCCAACGCAAGTTCCAAGGACGAAAGCCTCAACGGCAGACTCTCGGCTGACAGCAGGATGGCCGGAATGTATGCGGAAGCTTCCTCGGCAATGTCCTCCCTCGACAACGATATAGCGATGTATCAGGCAGAGATCGACAGGCTTGATGCGCAGATAATATCCGCCAAAGCTGCCCTTGCAAACGAAGGAGCAAGACTCCAGGTCTCTCTTATAGATCATGCGGACGATAAGGCGAATGCAGACCTTGACGATAACGATATCCTCTCCGATAACTATAACAGGATACAGAAAGACATACAGTATAATGCCTACGAACAGAATTACAATTCACAGATACTCAGCATGGAACAGCTGAAAAACGAATATTCCGTACTGCTTGCAGACTGCAAGCAGAGACGTTCCGAGATGTTCAGCCAGAAGAACAGCACCTTTTCCTCTCTCATGACGGACAAGGATAAAGAGGCTCTTGAACTCGAGCGCACTTCCTATGAGCTTACGAACGAAGACATCATGCACGATCTTGAAGCGGCAGCCGAAGGCATAAAGGCAGATTTTGACGGAATAGTCACTGAAATAAACACAGCGGAAGACGTAAGGGTATCGGCAGGCATGAAGCTTCTTACACTTGAATCTTCCGATGATATAGCGGTAAAATTCAACGTGAACAAATACGATATAGATGCCCTGAGCGAAGGCCAGGAAGCAAACGTTAAGATAAGGAGCAAAAATTACACCGGCAAGGTATCAAGGATAGACAGGATGACAGGGCGCGGCTCATCCGACAGCGCAAATGTGGGTGTCGAGATAAAGCTTGATGAGCCCGACAGCGATATAATCTTAGGGCTTGAAGCGAAGGCCTTCGTAAATACCGCGGCACTTAACAATGTCCTCACGGTCGCAGTCGACGCGCTTTGCGAGGAGGAAGAAGGAACCTTCGTTTTTGTGGCAAGGGACGGTAAGGCCGTAAAGGTACCCGTAGTGACCGGCGTTAAGAACGAAGATGTCGTGGAGATCGTATCGGGCCTCAGTGAAGGTGATATCGCGATCTGGAACGATACCGAGGAACTCACTGACGGGATGAGCATCAGATTTGAGAACAAGGGAGCATCAGACAGATAATGAGTGAAAAAAAAGTGATCCTTAAGGCTTCGGATCTTTCAAAAACCTTTTCAAACGATACGGTACAGCAGCATGTTTTAAAGAACTTAAACCTGTCTGTGTATAAGGGTGATTTTACCGTGATAATGGGCAATTCGGGCTCCGGGAAGAGTACCCTTCTGTATTCATTATCGGGAATGGACCGGCCGACCATAGGCACCATCACCTACTACACCGGGAATGAACCGGACACGGAAGTTACCGAAATATCGAAGTTCAGCAACGACAAGCTCGCAGTGTTCAGACGCGATCATGTAGGCTTCGTTTTCCAGCAGAATTACTTAAACGACAGCATGAGCGCGCTTGATAACATCATGGTATGCGGGCTTTTGCGCAATAAAGACAGGAAAGCGCTCGCCGAAAAAGCAAAAACCCTGCTCAAAAAGGTCGAGATCGGTGAAGGCGACTGGGATAAATTCCCGACTCAGATGTCCGGCGGCCAGCAGCAGAGGGTTGCCGTTGTGCGCGGCGTCATCAACAGTCCCGAAGTCTTATTTGCCGATGAACCTACCGGTGCACTCAACTCCCAGAATACGGAAAACGTGCTCAATATCCTCTCAGAGCTAAACAGCGAGGGGCAGAGCATCGTCATGGTCACCCATACGCTTGCAGCCGCCGAGCGTGGGAGCAGGATCATCTATCTTGCGGACGGTGTGATCTTTAATGAGATCGAACTCGGACCCTATCTCGGGGATTACCGCGATCAGAATAATCCCAGCCTCGACAAGGCCAGGGCTCGTCACGTGAAGCTCAAGAATTTCCTTCAGGATATGGGGTGGTAGGATGTACAGATATTTCTTTATCGCCAAAAATAACATGAGAAAGCAGAAGGGTGATATGATAACCTTCTTCTT
>ONRZ01000019.1:0-18739 GCA_900320345.1 uncultured Lachnospiraceae bacterium
TGCGACACTCATATACTATCCCGAGGAGAAGCTTGATCTGGTCACCAAAGAGGAAGACAATATCGAAGACTGGTACAAGATAACACTCCACAGGCTTGTGCAGATAACCAAACGTGTGGCCAGTAAATATACGCGTTCAAAGGTGCGTAAGGCACTTCCGAAGGATTTTGCATATGTTATCGAGGAACTTATCACGGAGAAGGCGGAAGTCCAGGACAAGGAAGCCTATTATAACGAGATCATACACACGATAATACGTATAGGAAGGGCACCGGATTTTATAGTTGCATTGAGCAACCTTATCCAGAGGCTCGTAATAGATCATCTTCATATCGTGGGCGATATCTTTGACAGAGGACCGGGGCCCCATATAATCATGGATATCTTAAGGAATTATCATTCCGTCGATATCCAGTGGGGAAATCATGATGTTGTATGGATGGGTGCCGCAGCCGGGCAGCTGGCGTGCATAGCCAATGTTGTACGCCTGTCCGTAAGATACGGAAATCTGGATACCTTAGAGGAGGGTTACGGAATAAATCTTATCCCGCTTGTAACCTTCTGTCTTGATACGTATAAGGATGTAGACTGCGAGGCGTTCAAGATATCCTGCACCAAGGATTATGATACGAAATACATGGAGCTTGACAAGATGATGCACAAGGCCATGACTATCATCCAGTTCAAGCTAGAGGGGCAGCTTATAAAAAAGTATCCGGAATTCGAAATGTCCGACAGGCTGCTGCTTGATAAGATAGATTATAAAAAGAAGACGGTGACGGTCTATGGCAGGGAATATCCCATGAAGGACTGTGATTTCCCTACAGTCGATCCGGACGATCCCTATAAGCTCACGGAGGCCGAGGCCGACATGATGGAGCGGCTGCGCCATGCGTTTGCAAGGAGTGAGAAGCTGCAGAAGCATGTGCGTTTCATGTACAGCAAGGGGAGCATGTACAAGATCTACAATTCGAATCTCCTATATCACGGCTGTGTCCCGCTTGATGAAAACGGTGAGTTTAAGAAGGTTAAGCTGTTCGGTAATGAATACAGCGGCAAGAGCCTGTATGATATCCTTGAGAGTTATGCAAGGAAGGGTTACTATACAACGGATAATCCGGAGGAGCGCGAGAAGGGCAGGGACATCCTGTGGTACATATGGACAAATGCGAACTCACCGGTATTCGGCAAGGACAAGATGGCGACCTTCGAGCGCTATTTTATAGAAGACAAGGACACTCATACGGAGAAGAAAAACAAGTACTATGAACTCCTTAACGATGAAGCGACCGTCAATAAGATACTCAGGGAGTTCGGACTTGACGAGAGATTTTCCCATATAGTGAACGGTCATGTTCCGGTCGAACAGAAGAAGGGTGAGAGCCCGATAAAATGCGGAGGCAAGCTGCTCGTTATAGACGGAGGCTTCTCCAAGGCATACCAGAGCAAGACCGGCATCGCAGGCTACACACTTGTATATAATTCCCACGGTATGTGGATAGCGGCGCATGAACCGTTTGAGAGTAAGGAGGCAGCCATACTTAAAGAGACCGATATAATATCGGATTCGTTTATTGTGGAGAGCGCTTCGATGAGGCTCAGGGTTGCGGATACAGATACGGGTTACGATATCAGGGAACAGATATGCCAGCTTGAGGATCTGCTGAGGGCATACAGGGAAGGTATAATAGTTGAGAAATAGTATCGGGAGCGATCATGAGATTCAGACCGTGCATAGACATACATAACGGGAAAGTCAAACAGATAGTGGGCGGAAGCCTCACCGACGACGGCAGGGGTACTGCGGAGAATTTCGTTTCCGATAAGGACGCGGCATATTATGCGGGCATATATGCTAAATACTCTCTTGCGGGAGGGCATATAGCAATGCTCAATGCAAACGGAACGAAAGAATATGAGGCAACCAGGGCGGAAGCAATAAAGGCCCTTAAGGCATATCCCGGAGGGCTTCAGGCGGGCGGCGGGATAAATGCCGATAACGCCCATGAATTCATCGATGCCGGAGCATCTCATGTGATAGTAACATCCTATGTTTTCAGGGACGGCATCATCGATAGGGACAGGCTTTTAAAACTGAAGGCTGCCGTGGGCAGCAGCCGGGTGGTTCTTGATTTAAGCTGCAGGAAGCGTGACGGAGATTATTATATCGTTACGGACAGATGGCAGAAATTTACCGAACATAAGCTCGAGACAGGGGTTTTTGATCTTCTTAAGGAATACTGCGATGAGTTCCTTGTCCATGCAGTGGATGTCGAGGGCAGAAGATCCGGGGTAGATGAAAAAGTAATTGCTATTTTAGCGGATGTTCCTTATACTATTACGTACGCAGGCGGCATATCGTGCATCGAAGATATAAGGCTTATCGGCAGTGCGGGCTGCGGACGTATAGATTTCACGGTCGGAAGTGCTCTTGAACTGTTTGGCGGGAGCCTTAAACTTTCGGAGGTTATTGAATGTATTCGATAATGATTTTGGACAACAGCGAAGTAGAACTTGTCATGATGCAGAAGGCGCTTGAGAAGGACTATAACGTTACTGTCATGAACAACAGCAAGCAGGCGCTTACAAGACTTGGCAAGGCTACGATCATGCCCGACATTATGATAGTCGATGTCGTGCTGCAGGGTGTGAGCGGATTTGAAGTCCTCACGCGTCTTAAGACGGCCGAGAAGACCAAGAATATCCGTGTGATCTTTATTTCCGGAGATAAGGACGCAACAACGGAAGTTGAAGCGTACAGGCTCGGAGCATCCGACTTCATAAGAAAGCCGATAAATTCCCAGGTATTAAGGAAACGCGTCGAGATGCAGGCGGAACTCCTTGACAGTAATAAACAGATGGGGACATATCTCGGACAGCTGAAGCAGTCAATGTCATCGTCCAGTCAGAATACGCTTAAGCTTGAATATTTCATCATCGGAGTTATCACCGATCTTATCACGGTTAAGGATACATATGCGGGTATGAGTTCGCTTGCGGTCTCAAGGTACATGGGGCTCATTCTTAAGGAGATGCTCATGTCGGGTGTGAATTACGGGATAGATCCGGCGGATTTTGAACTGATAATCCTTTCATCACAGCTGCACGACATGGGTAAGATAGGTATCCCGGATTCGATCCTTCAGAAGACGGGAAAATATACCGATGAGGAATTCGAGATCATGAAGAGGCACACTGTTCTGGCAGCCAACGCCATACAGCGGTATTCATATCTCATTCCCAACAGCAAATTCCTTAATTATACATACCAGATGGCCCGTTTTCATCATGAGAGGTATGACGGCGGCGGCTACCCGGATCACCTTATGGGCGTAAACATACCTATCCTTGCAAGGATACTGTCGGTGGCCGATACCTATGACGCGCTTGTATCCACAAGGTCGTATAAACAGAGCAAGACACACGAACAGGCCTATAACATAATCACGCAGGCAGCAGGCCTGCAGTTTGATCCCACGGTCGTATCGGCATTCCAGAGGGCACATATGGATATCTATGAGATGTCAAGACAGCTCGAGGCTCTTGAGCAGCAGCACAGGATGCAGCAGGCGAGCGTGCAGTCCATGACACAGATGCCTACGGCTCAGACCGGTCAGTTCTGACTTTTGCCGGGCTGTATTATTTACAACCTATTTTAAATATGATATTATCAAGAAGATGTTTTAGGCATCGAACTATCAACATATTTTTTTTGGAGGTACTACAATGAAGGGTACGGTAAAGTGGTTCAACAACCAGAAGGGATACGGTTTCATCTCTGATGAGCAGGGACAGGATGTATTCGTTCACTATTCAGGACTTAAGATGGAAGGCTTCAAGTCTCTTGACGAGGGAGCTGCCGTTGAGTTCGAAGTAGTGCAGGGTGAGAAGGGACCTCAGGCAACAAACGTTGTTAAGTTATAATCTGGTTTTACAACATGTGCCTTTTCTGTAATATACACGCTATGTAATAAAACGCATGAGTTTATGTTAGGGGAATAAGCAGTCGTATTAACACGGATTAGAGAGAAGAGATGCATCTGCATCTCTTTTTTCGTGCGCCATTATTGTGCTCAACTTGAAAATGCATTATATATCATGTAAAATTATTGATTGTGAGTAAGATGAAAAACCGGACAAAACTGTATATAGTACTGGGTATGATGGGTATCGTTTTCATGGGTATCGGGCTCGTTACAGGGTATATGATAGGAAGCCTTAAGGGGCGTGATACACAGGCGAGTGAGGTATCCGATGAACCGGTTGAGACTGCCGCGAAAAAGGAAGCAGCGACTGTCAACAGACCGCAGGTCATAGTCTCGGACGACAATAAACCCAAAGTCACAAATGTGTATATCCCGGCAAGGGAGCGGATACTCGGGCAGATCCCTGTCAATTCCTATAATACCGGGAATTTTTATATAGAAGACGGCTTTATGGCTTATCATGATGATGAAGGCAACAAGATATCACATCTGGGAGTCGATCTGTCCTATCATCAGGAGAATGTCAACTGGGATGAACTTGCTGCTTCGGGGATCGAATTCGTGATGCTGCGCTGCGGTTATCGCGGATACAGCGAGGGCGGTCTTGTGAAGGACGAAAAGTTTGATGAATATGCAAAAGCCTGCAATGATAGGAATATCCCGCTCGGAGTATATTTTTTCACACAGGCGGTCAGTGTTGAGGAGGCGGAGAGGGAAGCTGAGTTTACCATCGATCTTATCAAGGATTATAAGATAAGTTATCCCGTTGCGATAGACACCGAATATGTTTCGGATAAGGAAGCAAGGACCAATACAGAGGAGATAGATGAAGATCTGAGGAGCAGTATGTGCATCGCTTTCTGTGAGAAGATAAAGGAAGCGGGTTATTATCCCATGATCTATGCGTCTGAGAACTGGATAAGACGCGAACTTGATTTTGAGGCTCTTCAGGAGTATGACTTCTGGGCACCTCAGTATCTTGAAGAAAATGATTTCATGTATGATTTTACGATCTGGCAGTATACCGAACGCGGCTTTATACAGGGTGTTGACGAACAGGTAGATCTTGACATCAGTATGGTCGATTATGCATCTTTTGTCCCGGCACTCAGGGAGGCCGTACTGTCAGGCGGGGAAATAACGCAGAACGGGAACGGTACGATAGAGATAGGTACAGGTCAGGAAAACGGTGAAGGCAGCGGTATACAGACAGAAGAAAACGAGACGGTACAAGAGTGGTAGTCGGATGAGTGATGAATTTGGATTAGAAGACAATTTGGATATAGGCGATCCGGCGGCAGTTTTCAATATGGATATGCAGCGCGACGAGTCTGACGAGGAATTACAGTTCATTGAACCGGAACCCGAAGTTATCGTGGAAGAAGAGGTTAAAAAGCGCGGAAGAAAGCATGGCAGAAAAAGAAAAGAAGGCCGGAAAAAGCGCAGGAGAGATGATGATAACGAAGTTCCGTATCAGGATACACCGACAGGGGACTGGAGTGAGTTCTCAAGCGCGCGCGTAAATGATGCGGAACTGGTCGAACTGCCTGAGGATACCGGAAACGGGGCAGGTGCCAAGGAGGCAAGGCCGACCGGAGCCAACATAACCGATGCCTATACCGTCGTTGAAAAGACAGAGTTTAAGAAGATAGATATTTCGCGTCAGGAAGCCAGGGGAACAATACCTTACAGTGAATTAAGGGATATGTGCGCCCAGTTTTCTTCCATAAGCGAATCAGGTGTGAGTACTATAGATACCGTAAGGATACTTATCGAACAGACTCCCAATGAAAGCCTTCGGGAGGCTCTTGAGAGGATATACGGTGATATCAAGGACGGAAGTGACTTGTCGACCGCTATGGGCAACTGTGCCTGTTTTCCGTTTGCATTGACGATAGCCGTATCGGCTGCCGAACGAAACGACATGGTTCCCGTTGTTTTTAAACGTTTTGCCGATATTTTCGAGCGTGAAGAGGAACAGAAGGAGATGGGAAGGATATCGGTTTTCTATCCGGCCCTTGTTACCGTATGTTCACTGGTCGTTATGATCATCATGATGATGGTCGTATATCCCGGATTTGTAAATATGTTTTCGGGACTTAATACGGATCTTCCCGGAGTGTCCAAGGCACTCCTGGCCCTGTCCGATTCATTTAAGGGTATCTGGTGGCTTGTTACCATCATCATTGCCCTTATCCTTTTGATCATATTCATATACAGGAAGGCAAGCAGCGCCGATATCTTAGGACCTGCTTTGGGCGAGAAGTCCCTGCCGTCCGGTTCGTACAAGCGGATGAACATATATGCCAAGTTTGCCCGTTACATGAATGTTCTCCTTGATGTCGGAGTTGCCTCAAAGGATGCGCTTTTCGTGACCGCGCATTCCTTTACCGAATATCCTTTTCTTACGGAAAGGCTGCTTGAAGCTGCCAATGCATCGGCTTCAGGCTATACCCTGTCAAATGCTCTGTGCGTATTTGAGTTTTTCCCGATGCTTGTGCTTCAGATGATATCGGTCGGTGAGGAAATGGGCGATACTCCGAGAATGCTGATGCATGTCGCCGAGTATTACGAACGTGAAGCCCGCAGGGATGCAGCCAAACGCACGGCACGCAAGGAGCCGGTTTCCATCATCATTATGGCAGTGGTGGTCCTGTTCATACTTCTGTCAATGCTGCAGCCTGTGCTGCGTTTTTATGAGCTGGTGAAGACGTTATGAAACCCTCGATACATAAACAGGCAATAGTTGCTTTATTCTTACTCGGTATCACAGCCATGGCTGTGGTATTTGTTTATGCGCAAACAGTTAACATAACAAAAATGCTCATGGTAAAGAAGACCGGAGCAAGGGTGGAAAAAGCTTTAAACGATACCGCTCAGGTTTTACAGGAGAAGGTTCAGTCATCAAGTGAGGCGGCAGCCGAGGATGTATATTCGGTCATGCTCCTAAAGCTCAGGGATGAGGAAGGGGCTTCCGTAGAAACACTCAATACAGGCAGGAAGGCAGCGTATTACCGGCAGTTTATAGACAGGATGAATTCAATGTACGGTCCCAATATGCTGGTTGAAACACTTTCGGGATATCTTCCGGGAAGCGAAGAAGGCAGATATGAGATCGCATCCGAACCTAAGCCTGAGTTCGTGCTTGATTACGATGAGAGCAGCTGTTCCATCAGACAATGTGTTATAAGGGGAATAGTGATACGGTATATCGTCGGGGATACGGTAGTAAGTGAGAAGGACTGTACTTGTAATATCGCTGTATCAGACAGGTCATTTTCCGATGAGAGCGCCAATTTCTATGATTACAGTCTGGTCGGAATGAAGGGGATATATATCACGGGTCAGACATCTTCCTTTGTGGGAAGCATGTTTGCGGGTACGCATGAATTCGAGGAAGGCCGTGAGGCGGAACTTGCTTTCGGAGAGAAGGATCCTTACGGCGGTATAAATATGCTGACCACTCAGGCTGCGGTATACGGTGACAGTATAGTCACATCGGGTGATATCAATCTTAAGGGTGCATTTGTGCTTTTCGGAAGTGAAGATGATGAGATATCGATATATGCAAATACGATAAATGATATCGAGAATTATCCGTCCAAAACAGAGTATAAGATAAACGGCAATACATTCCTGCGGGACGGTTCCGTGGAATTCACCAATGAAGAACACTATGAAGAGATAATAAACATGATAAGTTCCACGGCTGACGTCATTGATGATATCGAGATAGATTACAGGAGCCAGGATGATCCCGCATACACAGGAAAATACAGTAAGATAATCTCGAATGAGGATGTAACGCTTAACGGAGATTTTTCGGGTGTTATCATAACCGCGGGAAATGTGATCATAGAGAACGGCTGCAATGTGGAGGGACTGGTGATAGCGGGCGACAGGATATACATATACGGTAACAACAATATAGTATCCAGCCGTGAGATCGTAAATGCGATCACACAAGAGGAAGCCGCTGCTCCTTCGGGCACGGTATCCGCAAACGGATCCAGCCGAAGGATCCTGGATTACATCGGGGCCATGCCGGCTAAAGGTGTTATAATAGCGCCGTAAACCGATCGCAAAAAGTATATATTTTATGAAAAAGTCTTGAAAATTCAATCACGAGGTGATATTATCATAATTGACTTCATTTGTGACACATACCCATTAAGGAGGAAATCATGACATCTAATGTAAAGATCACTTTGTTCGGAGGTTTCGGTATATATAAGGATAATGAGCCGATCCTTGAGAATCTTGCAAACACCAGAAAGACCAAGCTTTTTTTATGCTATTTACTGCTTAATAAAGACAAGCCCATTTCACATAAGGAGTTATTCGAGCTTCTTTGGTCGGGGGAGGATTACGCCAATCCGGGAACGGCTCTTCGTACCCTGTTATACCGTTACAGGGCCATGATAGAAAGTACCGGGATCCAGGCTCTTGACAATTCGATCCTGAGCAGGAGAGGTGCGTATCAGTGGAATCCGGATCTTGATGTTTCCATAGATATTTATGATTTCGAAGAAATGTCGGAGAAGGCTATAAGCAGGATAGGCAATGACGAGAAGAAGGCTGAAATGCTTCGTCAGGCAATGCAGATGTATACAGGGAATCTCCTGCCTGATTCAAATGCGGAACATTGGGTGGTGCCAAAAGCGGTTGCTTTCAGGGATATGTATATCCGTGTTGCTTTGGAGTACATCCAGATACTTAAGGAGAAGAATGATTATTCGGCTATAATAAATGTCTGCAACGAAGTACAGGAGTACATCCCTGTTTCGTTGGAGATCGAAAACGAGATGAACATAGCCATGCAGAAGGGCCTTGAGAGTGAGGCTATGCGGGATGAATATAATATGTTCCGTTCTGCCGCAAAGGATATGGACCGGATGATCGGTGGTGTCCGTGAAGAAATGGAAACGGATTCATCCGAGAACACGGCATTTGTCTGTGAATATGATATGTTCAGAGAAGTATACAGGCTGCAGAGAAGGCTGCTCATGCGTACGGGCGAGACGATGTTCCTTACGATGGCCACATTACGCTCAAAGAACATTGATAAACATGAACCGCTTAAGAATGAACGTGCAATGTCGGCCCTGCTTGAGTGCTGTAAGCATGAACTCAGGATGGGAGACAGTGTCTGCCGTTATTCGGATGATCAGTATGCGATAATGTTCCCGGTGGATTCATATGAGAATGCGGTCAAGGTAATGGAGCGTGTCCGCATGAGTTTTTACAGGAAGAGTAATCTTAATGAATACATGCTGGTTTACAAGATATGCCCGCTTAAGAATTCAAAGGAATGATCGTTTTAAGGAGAATTTATGGCTAAGAGTCGTAAACGTGTAGGCGTACTTATTGGCAGTGTTATCGCACCATATATAAGAAAGGCTCTCAGAGGCATGTATCAGGCTGCCAATGATCTGGGAGTGGATATTGTAGTATTTGCAGGTTCGCAGCTTACTTATAATTTCATGGATGGCGGTGAAATAGACAGGGACCATGACCTTATGAACGCCATAACAAGAGAGCATGTAAGCAGGAATGAACTTAACGGTATGATCATCATATACGGTTCGCATACGGTTGACATGAGTGCGGACGAGAGGACGAAACTGCTTGATTCGTACAGTGATATCCCGTACATACTGATCGAAGAATTTTCGGACAGGGATAATACGGGATATATCATAAACGATAATTATAACAGCATGCGCAAGGTGGTTGAACATCTTGTGACCTACCATGGTTATACGAGGCTTTTGTATGTCGGAGGCTGGGACGATAACCGGGAAGCGATGGAAAGGAAACGTGCTTTTGAGGATGTGCTCCTTGAAAATGATATACCTGTTAAGCCGGAGATGATGATAAACGGATTCTTCAGTGAAGACTGCGATGCTTATGTTGAAGAACTGCTCGACAGGAATGAGAAGCCCGAAGCGATAGTATGTGCCAACGATCTGATGGCTTATGCCGTATACAAGGTTTTAAACAGGCGCGGTATGAGTGTGGGAAATCCGAGGCTGAATGCCGATGCCGTGGCGGTGACCGGATATGACGATGATGTTCGTGCGTTATCGAGTGACCCGCCGCTAACTACGATCGGACAGGATTTTTACTACGAAGGATACAGATCGGTCGAGGATATCCTGGCTCTTATAAGGGATGGAATGATAGACGGAAGCATTGCACCAACAACGTTGTTAAGGCGTGCTTCATGCGGCTGCAGCTACGGCAAACAGCACAGATATCTCCCGATGAATGAAACCGAGCGCGCGCAGCCGGAGTTCTATGCCGTAAAAGTTGCGGAGCTTATGCGTGAAGAGATACTGATATCAAGTGTTAAGGATGAGATCGGTGACAAGATCTATGATATCCTTTACGAAGCGATATATAAGGACACACTGGTTATCGGCGGATATATAAAGGATACGATAAATGCGGACACTGTTGTGGAGCAGATCAGGGGACTTCTTGATTCTCCTTACGGCGTTTATGTTTCCCCGAATGCCCTTATGAACGCTTTCTCCGATTATATGTCGGCACTGATACATGACTCGGGCGATCAGAGAACGATGATCCTGCTTTCGGACATACTCGTAGAGGGTATGAAGTATCTGCAGAATTATATGTTCAACGAGGAAAATGTCCGGACCATAAAGTATGAGACGGAAGCATTGCAGTTATCCCTTATCTCAAGAAACATGAGTTTTGTTTTGGATGATGAACAGCAGATGTTCAGAGTGGCGCTTGAGAAGATGGACTATGCGGATAAATCGGATATCTATATTTATCTTTATGATGAACCGGTTACGCATACATACGGTATGGATGCGCTCCGTAAAGCGAAGCTGCATCTTGTCGCAAAGAAGACGGCTGATGATTGTATAGTAACTTATCCGCGTGACGAACGTCCGGGTATCGATTGCGAGAAGAACGAACTGTATTATGCGTCCGAAAATGAGGAAGATAAGAGCAGCAGATACTGTTTTGCCGACATACACCATATGGACAGGATATACGGAGTTATAGTGAGCCGTATGGACGGAGATGATGTGATGTATGCATCACTGCTGGCAATGCATATAGGAATGATCCTGTCGTTTCTGGATCATCCCTGATTGGTATTTCCTGCCACATTTCCTTTAAACAGGAGTTTCAGTAAGATCGGTGTGGCAATGCTTGATACGATTATGAGAAGGATGACACTTGTAAAATAAACTGGTTTTAACAGTCCTACGGACAATCCCTTCTGGGAAACTATCAGGGCGACCTCGCCTCTGGTCATCATACCGACACCTATTTTAAGACTATCGTTTGTGGAGAATCTGCATAATTTTGCAACAGCTCCACAGGCGATTATTTTTGTTATAAGAGCTACTATGACAAAGGCGATGGAGAACCACAGTATGTTTGCGGAGAAATCGTCTATGTCGGTCTTCAGTCCTATACTTGCGAAGAATATAGGGCCGAACATCATATAGGAGTTTATATCCATCTTCTCCGCGATATAGTCGGAATCCTTTATTGAACAGAGTATAATGCCGGCAAAATAAGCACCGGTTATATCAGCTATACCGAAGAAATGCTCGGCTATGTATGCGAATGCAAAACAGTAGGCCAGTCCCGCGATGGGTATTCGTCTCGTGTGAGGCCATCTCTTATCGACGCGTTTGAATACATGATAAGACAGGATACCTACAATGAATGTGAACAAGAAGAACAGCAGTGTCTTCAGTATGACTGTTCCGGTATTTGAATCGGGAGTCCTCATTCCGACAACAAAGGTGAGAACAACGATTCCTATAACATCATCTATGATGGCAGCGGCCACGATCGTAGTTCCGATCCTGCTCTTTAAGTAACCCAGTTCTTTAAGCGTCTCAACAGTTATGCTCACGGAGGTCGCGGTCATGATGACACCGATGAACAATGATGTAACAAAGGAAGGATCCCCTATGGGATTAAAGCCGTAGAAGCACATATGGAGCAGACATCCGCCGCCAAGCGGAACGAAAACACCCGCAGCGGCAATAAGACAGGCAACGGGGCCGGTCTTTAACAGTTCCTTAAGGTCGGTCCCCAGTCCTGCGGAGAACATAAGGAGCACAACACCGATCTCGGCCATCTGGGACAGAAAATCTGTCGGAGCTACGAGACCTAAAATGCTCGGACCAACGATCAGGCCGGCGATTATCTCGCCTACTACCTGCGGCGCTTTGAACTTTCTTGCAAGGATACCGAATATTTTTGCAAATATGATGATTATTGCCAGACTCTTGAATATTTCATATGCTTCCATACATACCACCATTACCGATCTGTGAGTTGCGGACAATTTTTGTTATTACGAAAGATTATAGTGATATGATGTGTTTTGTTCAATGTAAGAAGTGACGATTTTTAAATGCCCGGACAGCTTTTTTTTATTAGTTTTTTGGCGTAAACTTTTGCACTTTAATTGCATGGAGCGTAAAACTATGATAAACTAAATCTATCATTTCCGAAAGGGGTCCGTTTAATGGGTACTTATGACGGCTTCAGTGATATACAGATAGATCTGCTCAAAGAGATCGGAAATATCGGTTCCGGTAACGCATGTACAGCGCTTGCAATGCTTCTGAACACATTTGTAGACATGTCGGTTCCAAGCATCCGTTTTTTGGATTTCGAATCAGTCAAGGAATTTCTGGGCGGCGAGAACAGTGAGGTATTGGGCATCAGGATAGGTGTCAAGGAGGATCTTACCGGCATGATGTTCAATATCGTTAAGAAGCCCTTCGCCGAGAGGATCATAAATACATTCTATCCCAAGGAGTTGAATACGCTTGCAGATCTGAACGATATGGATCTGTCGGTGCTTTCCGAAATGGGTAACATTACGTCGGGTGCTTACGCCAATGCGATAGCGGCGTTATCCGGCATGAAGGTTGACATAATACCTCCCGAATATCATGTGAATACAGTCGGTGAGATACTTGAGATACCGCTTAAGGAATATGCGGAGGTGGGAGATAAAATACTGGTGATCGATGAGCAGTTCATCATGGGTGAGGAGAAGATGACGAGTCATATGCTGCTTATCCTTGACGGAGCATCGCTTCAGAAGCTTTTTGAGAGACTTGGCATCGCAAATATGTAATTTGCAGTGTGCTTTGCAGGTCTTTGATTTAGACAGATAATGAGGGAAATGAAATGAATCCTAAGATAAGGACCGAGGCTGTGGATCATCTGTTTGATGCGATACTGCAGCTTAGGGATAAGGAAGAATGCTATATCTTCTTTGAGGATATATGCACTATAAATGAGATAATATCCCTGTCGCAGCGCTTTGAGGTTGCAACGATGTTAAGAGAGAAGAAGACCTACCTTGAGATAGCCGAGAAGACGGGAGCTTCAACAGCTACCATAAGTCGTGTGAACAGGTCATTAAATTACGGAAACGACGGATACGACATGGTACTGGGAAGACTTAAGGAGAAGGATGAGGATACCGAATGATCACAGAGCAACTCTTGAGTTGCTCTTTTTGTAGCAAAAGACCGACAGCGAAAAGGACATATATATGAGTAATGCTATAGAAATGCTGAATGACAGACAGAGAGAGGCCGCCCTGTGTACCGAGGGGCCTCTTCTTATACTTGCGGGAGCAGGATCGGGGAAGACCAGGGTGATAACAAACCGCATCGCATATCTTATAGAGGATTGTGATGTGAACCCGTGGAATATCCTTGCGATAACCTTTACAAATAAGGCAGCAGGCGAAATGCGCCAGCGTGTCGATGATATGGTCGGATACGGTTCCGAGAGTATATGGGTCGCAACCTTCCACAGCACCTGTGTCAGGATACTGAGAAGGTATATCGACAGGATCGGATATGATAATAATTTTACGATCTACGATACGGACGATCAGAAGACCGTAATGAAGGGTATATGCAAACGCCTGATGATCGATACAAAACAGATGCCGGAGAGAGCTTTTCTGTCATCGATATCGCATGCAAAGGATGAGATGGTGACACCCTCAGACATGATGCTTGATGCGATGAACGATTTCGGTATGCAGCAGGTGGCAAAAGTTTATGCGGAATATGAGAAGGAATTAAAGAAGAGTAATGCGCTTGATTTTGATGATCTTCTCTTAAAAACAGTGGAGCTGTTCAAGGCATGGCCAGATGTCCTTGACGGTTATCAGGAACGGTTTAAGTACATTATGGTGGATGAGTATCAGGATACCAACACCGTTCAGTTCGAGCTTATAAGGCTGCTTGCTTCAAAATACAGGAATATCTGTGTTGTAGGTGACGATGACCAGTCTATCTACAAATTCAGGGGCGCAAATATAAGGAATATCCTTGATTTTGAGAAGGTCTATCCTGATGCGAAGGTTGTAAAGCTTGAGCAGAATTACCGTTCCACGCAGAATATCTTAGATGCGGCGAACTCGGTGATAAGCAATAACAAGGGCCGGAAAGACAAGGCGCTGTGGACCGATAAGGGAGACGGCAGCAGGATACATTTCAGACAGTGCGAATCCGGATTTGAGGAAGCGGAATATGTAGTGGATACCATAATCAAGGGTAAGCGCGACGGGAAATATGATTACAGGGACTGCGCCGTGCTGTATCGTACCAATGCACAGGCGAGACTGCTTGAAGAGCAGCTTATCTTAAGCGGTATACCTTATGATGTGGTTGGCGGTGTCAATTTCTATGCAAGACGTGAGATAAAGGATATCCTCGCGTATCTTAAGACCATAGATAACGCAAGGGATGATGTTGCCGTCAAGCGTATAATAAATGTACCCAAACGCGGCATCGGAGCAACGACGATAAACAGGGTACAGGAATACGCAAATAATAATGATATAACATTTTATGAAGCGTTAAAAGAGGCGGAAAATATACCGTCTGTTGGTAAGAGCTCAGCCAAACTTAAGCCTTTTGTGGACATGATACAGGTGTTCAGGAGTAAGCTCCCGTATATTACTCTTGAAGAACTGGTCCAGGATATACTTGATACGACCGAGTATATAGAAAAAATGGAAGTGGACGATAAAGAGGATGCGAAGCAGCGTGAGGAGAATATCGACGAACTCATAAATAAGGTTGTGGCTTATGAGGACGATCACGCCGATGAGGAAGAAGATGAAGCGACGCTTTCCGGTTTTCTTGAGGAAGTGGCGCTGGTTGCTGATATAGACAATGTGAACACGGACAGTAATAAGGTATTGCTCATGACACTTCACAGTGCCAAGGGGCTCGAATTCCCGCATGTCTTCATAACCGGTCTTGAGGATGGTCTTTTCCCCGGTTTCATGAGTATATCAAGCGATGATCCGTCCGATATGGAAGAGGAGAGAAGGCTCTGCTATGTGGGAATAACGAGGGCGATGGAAGAACTTACGATAACCTGTGCAAGGCAGAGGATGATAAGGGGTGAGACGCAGTATAATGCGCCTTCGCGTTTTGTAAGGGAGATCCCTCAGGAACTCATGGATTTTAAGGTCCCCGGAGTGAAACTGAGGATGAGCGATCGTGTCGATCCTTCGGACGAAGGATATACAAGGGAAGTGTTTTCGCGAAAGCCGTATGCCGGGATACCGACACAGGCAAGCGTAAAACCCGCTGCCCTGTCCCCCGTGAACAGGAATGCAAATGTCAAGCCGTTTATCGCATCGGCTGACAGGACTGCATCCTCAACCGTCGGCCAGGCAGGAGGCGGGAGGCCGTTAAGTCTTTCAAACGGGTTTGTGAAAAAAACAGCCAAACCTGCGATCTCACTCGGTAAGGACATAAGCACCCCGGGAGTCCCTGATTATGAGGTGGGTGATACCGTAAGGCATGTTAAATTCGGGGAAGGTGTTGTAAAGAACATAGAAAAGGGTACAAGGGATTACGAGGTCACTGTAGATTTTAAGGGCTTTGGTGTTAAGAAGATGTTTGCTGCTTTTGCCAAACTGAAGAAGGTTTGATAAAAGCGCGGATCATAAGTTTTTAGCTAATCCTTGTTACATACGGCAAAATATAGTATACTGTAATAGGATTTTTATATCGTGTCTGCGGATAACCGACAGATATGACAATTTTTAAGGAGCGGGGTGTGAATACTATGAATCTGGATAATCTGAACGAACTGGTTAATACGGTTAAGGCATCGGAAGCCATGGGTAAGGCCAACGAGATATTGAATGTTGTCAAGGCCGGGGAAATACTCAAGAAGAAGGAAGAAGAGGAGAAGAAGACAAATATCGTCCTCATTGTTTGTACGATCCTTGTTTCCGCAGTTGCCATAGCAGCTATAATCTACGGCTTATACTGTTACTTTACGCCGGATTACCTTGATGATTTTGACGATGATTATGATGATGAGTTCGAGGATGAATTCGACGACGATTTCTTTGAAAATGAAGAAGATTAGTAAATAAGTTTAACAATTGCCCAGACGATACAGTAGCATACAGGTTGATGTATTATGTAAACCAGTAGGCTTTTTGTACCAAGCCGTGTAAGGAACGGGATCCTGTATGTCAGAAGTTTACGGATGCGGTCGATCTTAAAAAGTATCCTGCCGAGATGATAACCAAAGATATACATGAAGATCCATGGAAGGACGGGGAAATAATCCGACGACCGGAAGTCTGAGGGAGGGAAACCAAGCGGTGCAAAGGCCGGATACTTATACAGGTTTTCAGGCAGGCGCGTGATGATATGCGAACGTGATCCTATGTAGCCGTTTGGAAAATGTCTGGTAAGAGCAAACAGAATAAGGCAGATGAATATCATAATGATATCTGAATTTCCGGCAGAAGCGCGATCGTTCCTGCCGGATCTTTTTATATCTATAATATTTGCTAAATTGTCATAGGGGATGGTGAACAGCGTTGCGATGCCCATAAAGGTAAGTATACCGTAATATATGGTTTCATTCGGCATAAAGATGAGCGTCACGAAAGTTATGGCGGTTCCGAGCGCGATCAGGATCAGCCCGCGTTTTAGGGCATGCTTTTTTCCGAAAGGCCAGACGATCCCGGATATTATGATAAACGATATGCAGATCGACTGCTGCCACAGAAACGTAACCTTTGACATGAGCCAGTCGTAGTTTTTCATAAAGATGATGAAGTAGTCGTAGCTTGCGTGATAAAGCACCATGCTTATCATCGTGACGCCGCGGTAAGCATCCAGTATATGGAAACGCTTTGAGCCGGTATTTTCTTTCATGGTCATCCTCCGATAAAACAGCAGCCATCTTTTGATGACTGCTGTTTTGATCCTGATGAATATGCGGATAAAGGATCCGTTATCTTACATGCAGGTATAACCGCCGTCTACGGGAAGTGCTATTCCGGTAACATATGAAGAGTTAGGCGAAGATAAGAATACTACAGCGGTATCAAGTTCACCTTCATTACCGTAGCGCTCAAGAGGTATCATTGTCTTGGCGTTCTGCTGGAAGAAGTCACTGTTAAGGGTTTCTGTCGTAAGAGGTGTGTAGAAGTAACCGGGACAGATCGCATTTACCGTGATCTTGTATTTGCCCCACTCTGCGGCGAGAGCCCTTGTAAGGTTTACAACTCCGCCCTTGGCTGCATGGTACGGTGCCGATCCTGCTATCTTGTTTCCTACAAGACCGTACATGGAAGCGATGTTGATTATACGTCCGTATTTTGCGGGGATCATAGCCTGGTTTGCAACCGCACGTGCGAACTTGAATGTACCGAACAGATCCACATCGAATTCCTTCTGGAACTGCTCGTCCGTTATATTTTCAGCATGGTCTACAGCGCCTGTGCCGGCATTGTTAATAAGGATATCCACACGGCCGAATTTTTCCATAACCTGCTTAACTGTTGCTTCTATCTGCTCCGTATTTGTAATGTCACACTGGATGGGAAGCGTCTCGACACCGTGTTCCTCGGCTATCTCCTTGCAAACCTGATCGAGCATGTCTTTTCTGCGTGCTATGGCTACGATCTTGCAGCCCTGATTGGCAAGGGCATGAGCCATCTGAACACCAAGTCCCGAAGAACATCCGGTAACTATGGCGACATTTCCCGTGATCTCAAAAATTCTTTTAAACATAATCTGTAAACCTGCCTTTCTGAATAATATAGCCGGTGAATATTTCGCCGGCATCTGCATCTTGAGAATACATACAGATATATATAACTATAATTAAACAAAGTTGTCAAGTTGCATAAGGCAGAGTGTGCGGTGAATATGCATATATCATATCAGGCTGATCTATGATATGATTCATATCAGAAAAAATATTAAGGAGAGCCGCATGAAAAAGGGACAGATGTACACAGGGATCGTAACTGATGTGCGTTTTCCGAATAAAGGAATCGTTGAAGTTGACGTGAGTGAACCGGATGACACAAATGCAGATGGGACCGGCAGGAGTGAGATATGCATTGTTAAAAATGTTGTGAAGGGACAGAGGGTTTCCTTTATTGTTAATAAGAAGAAGGGCGGAAAATGTGAAGGGCGTCTGGTTGAAGTTCTGAAAAGGTCGTCTGATGAGATAGATCCGCAATGCAGATATTTTGGTATCTGCGGCGGATGTACATATTTAAATCTTCCGTATGATAAGCAGCTCATGCTTAAGGAAGAACAGGTTAAGTCACTGCTCAGGCCTGTCATTACGGATCTTGATGACATTTTCGAAGGGATAAAGGGAAGCCCGGTACAGTTTGAATACCGTAATAAGATGGAATTTTCTTTCGGTGATTCCAG
>ONRZ01000019.1:18753-19911 GCA_900320345.1 uncultured Lachnospiraceae bacterium
GTAAGAGATTGCAGGATAGTTGACGAAGATTACAGACTCATATTGGAAGAGACGCTTGCATATTTCAGAGGCAAGGATACGCCGTATTATCACAAGATCTCACATGAAGGCTGGTTAAGGCATCTTCTTGTGCGAAAGGCGGTAAAGACCGGAGAGATACTGGTGGATCTTGTGACTACGTCACAGACACCGGTTGATACCATATGTACGGAGGTTTCCCTTATTGATGACTGGAAGAATGTTATGTTAACTATTGAGAACTCCGGGAAACTAAAGGGAAGATTTGCAGGTATTTTGCATACAACAAATGATTCTCTTTCCGATACTATAATGAACGATAAAACGGACATTTTATACGGAAAGGATCATTTTTATGAAGAATTACTCGGACTTAAATTTAAGATATCTCCTTTCTCATTTTTCCAGACCAACTCATTGTCGGCCGAGGTCCTGTATGATACGGCAAGGGAATACATCCTCTCTGCCGCGGCACAGGGTAATGTGAATAATGAGAATGATCCGCACGAGCAGAGGCGTGATCTACGATCTCTACAGCGGGACCGGTACGATAGCCCAGCTCCTTGCGCCGGTAGCTGATAAGGTTGTCGGGGTGGAGATAGTGGAAGAAGCCGTGGAAGCGGCGAGGGAGAATGCAAGGCTAAATGGTTTACATAACTGTGAATTCGTTGCAGGTGATGTTCTTAAGGTACTCGACGGGATAGAGGATAAACCCGATATGATCGTTCTTGATCCTCCCCGTGACGGAGTCAATCCCAAGGCGCTTAAGAAGATAATAAATTATGGTGTGGACAACATACTTTATATCTCATGTAAGCCCACATCTCTTGCCCGTGATCTTGAGATGCTTACAGCCTGCGGTTATAAACCTGTAAGGATATGCGCCATCGACCAGTTCCCAGTTCCCTGCGACTGTGCACGTAGAGACGGTCGCACTTTTGTCCAAACTCTCTGAAGCCAAGCATCATATCGAGGTAAAAGTCGATATGGATGAGCTGGATCTGACAAGTGCGGAAGCTAAGGCGACATACAAGGAGATCCAGGACTGGGTGCAGGAGAAGTACGGATTTCATGTGACGAATCTGAATATTGCACAGGTAAAGCAGAATCATGGAATTATCGAGCGAGAAAACTATAACA
>ONRZ01000278.1 GCA_900320345.1 uncultured Lachnospiraceae bacterium
AAGGAAGACGGATCGTTTAAGACTCCCTTATCGCAGGACATCGGCGGACAGTATCAGTACAGTGCGGTCTTTGCACTGTTTGCCTATGAGTACCGGGAATATGAGAAGGGATATGCAGGTGAATGTGCGGATATAGCCGAAAAGGCGTTCCAAAATGCCGAAGACGGATATGCTGACTGCAGCGATCCCGATAAGAAGAATTATGATGATAAAAGATTCTGGGCATCGTCACAGTTATATAAGCTGACAGGCAAGGCAGCCTACAGGGAGATAGCGGAGAGTTATGCATCCGATACACCGACAGGATGGAATGAGGATAAATGCGGATATCTCGGAACGCTTGCATACCTGACCTGCTATAACAGGATCGACCTTGATGTGAGCGAACAGTTTATCACGGCGCTCATGGATGAGATCAATACAGTGGTAAGGGATTCGTTTAAGGAGGATTACCTGGTTGCGGAGGGAACCTGTAATGATGAGACGGATCGGGATGTTCCGGAAACGGAAAAAGACGGTAAAGATGATGAAGAGATAAGTGATACTGCGGTCAAAGAGGTGTTCGAGAATGCAAGACTTGCAGTGTTGGGTAATTATATAAGTAAGAATATCAAGTATGTTGAGTGTGCCGAGAACCACCTTGCTTACCTGTATGGAAGAAATATGTTGGGTAAGGACTATGCTTATTCGGAAGATGCAAAATATTACGGTGAGCCGCAGATGTTTATCCTTGCCGGACTGATCGACAGTTATATTTATGAGGACAAACAGCCCGAGGCGATGGAGAGATAGAATGAACACAGAGGTAGACGGATACAATATATGTTATAAGATCACAGGTGAAGGTGACGAGACGGTCGTGATCCTTCAGGGCTGGGGGACCGATCTTGGAGTATATGATTCCGTAGCGGGATGCATAAGTGATAAATATAAGGTGATACAGTTTGATCTTCCCGGCTTCGGAGGATCGGATGAACCCGGGGAAGCATGGAATGTGGATGCATTTGCTGACTTTTTCTGCAGGTTCATGCAGACACTTGATGTAAAGAAGGCGACTCTTATAGGGCATTCCTACGGCGGGCGTATCATAATAAAGCTTGCGGCAAGGGATGATATACCTTTTGAGATAAAGAACATAGTGCTTATTGACTCGGCCGGTATCATGCCTAAGAGGAGTTTTAAGCAGAAGTTCAATATAAGAAAATATAAGCTCATCAAGAAGATAGTCAATGTTAAGCTCATTTATGCGCTGTTCCCGGAGCTTATCGACGACTGGAGGAGCAGACAGGGCTCGGCGGATTACAGGAATGCCTCACCCATTATGCGCCAGTGTATGGTGATGGCGGTAAACGAAGATCTTACGGAACTGCTTCCTTATATAAAGCAGGATACTCTTCTTATCTGGGGAGATAAGGATACTGCCACACCGATAAGCGACGGAAGGCTTATGGAAGAGAGGATAAAGAATTCCGGATTGTGCGTGCTTGAAGGATGCGGGCATTTTTCTTTCCTTGAAAAACCCTCGCAGTTTAAGAGTATCATGAGAAGTTATTTTGAATGCTGATCCGGACAGTATTCCGGACTGTTTATCAATTCAGATCATACGGATAAGGAAAATATATGTTACCAAGGACTATCATTGCAATAATCTTATGGATCCCGGCCTTTTTCCTGGCTATGCGCCACAACATGCATATGTTCCAGTTAAACGGCTACAAGAACGGGGAGCATCTGAACAGGCTTAAGAAGAACTTAAGGCAGCAGTGGCTGCTCATTTTTACGTTCTGCTTAGGCTTACGTTCTGCTTAGGCGTATTAAGGCTTTTCCTTCCGTGGATCGCATTGGACATCCTGTTATATCTGACATTCATCCTTGTGTATCTTGTCTATAATGCGATGAGACGCCTTAATACCAAGAAGAAGTTGGTGTATACCGCGAGAGTAAAAAGGATGGTGGCAACGATATTCATATTAACGGCTGTCATCATCATCCTTTCGGCAATCTTCCTTGATCTTAATCGGCTCACCGGTGTACTTGCGATGCTCACCGGTATCCAGCTTATAATGAACGTAGTGGCCAACACAATCAATCATCCGATCGAGTGGGGCGTTAAACAGTACTATATTAATGATGCAAAAAGGATGCTCAGGGAATCCCCGAACCTTAAGGTGATAGGAGTGACCG
>ONRZ01000041.1 GCA_900320345.1 uncultured Lachnospiraceae bacterium
TCTCCGCCGGTCGCAACATTTATCGCATTATACTCAGGGCTCATGTCGTTTGACTCAAGCTTATCGCTGTCCCATTTTTCCTTAATGGCCGTGATGTGCTTCTCAATTATACCGGAATACATGTCTTCGCCCTTACATCCTGCGCCCCACTCAAAATCACCGTCAACGCTCTTAAGTGTCCTGATGATGTCCTCTGCTCCGTCATACAGCTTTTCGTAGGTCTCTGGTGCCTTGTCTTCATATTTGGTATAGTCGTACTGAACATCCGACGGATACCCGACAACGACATCATATAAAGTCTTGTCGTCCTTCCTTATCTCGCCTACCTTTTTGTCCATTCCGCCCGCATAATCCGAAGGTTTTTCATAGGCAAACACCGAAAATACAAATCCCCCGAATCCTGCTTCCTTTGACTCCTTATCATATACGAAGTATCCGTTCTTCCTGCTCTCTGTCACATACTTACCTTCAAGTTCCTCAGGCATCGTGATCTTGAATATCTCGTTTTCGGCTTCCTGATTGATGGTAACATCATCACCGTAGATAGTGGCAAAATCCTCACACATTGAGATTGGCTCAACTCCGTGGGCATTGCACCACTCGGTAAGCTCGTCAACCTTCTTCTGATTGCCGTATTCCCTCTCGAAATCATCACACATGACCATATATGCCTTGCTTAAATACTTATCGTTATTGACGGTGTACTGCTGCATGGACATATCACCCGCCGTATTTCCGAAAGCAAGTACCGGGACCTTTCCGATCTCCTCCGATATCATGGTTACCTTGTTCATCTTTATGGTCTTTATGATAAGGTCTCCTCCGAAGATCACCTTATCATCGGGCTGATACTGATAAACCATTCCGTCTTCCTCACCCTGACCGGAAGCGACCATTGTATAAGTCATGCCGATGACTCTGTTTTCGGGTACGGGGATCACGTCCTTTATGAGCGCACGTACCACGGTCCTGTCGGAACCGCTTACCACATAACACTGGAAATCATTCGCATCCAGGTATTTAACAAGGGAAACCATCGGTTTATAGAACGCATCTCCTCTTGTAAGGTTATTAAAACCTTCCGCTTCAGACTTCATGAACTCTTTTGTGTATTCCTTGAGTTCATCCGGCGTCATTCCGGCGTAAGCCTTACCCGCATATTCGGCATGCAGTCTCTCTGAATTGTCGGGCATCGCTCCCTGCTTATGAACCGCATCATTCAGTTCCTGTGCAAAGACCATCATATCCTCGGGCGCTTCGTAATCCTCATCATAAAGTGCCCTGTGTATGAACATCATATACTCAAAATATGACGGATAAAGTTCCCCCATAAGAGTTCCGTCAAGATCGAATACCGCGATACGGTCTTCTACAGGGATAAAATCATCCGAACTTTCATCCGTTACTTTTTTTACATAATCGGTTATGGATGCTGCGGCTGCAGATCCTTCGGTCCAGTATTCAAGCTCCGCACCGGCCTTTTCTTCTTCCGCACCCGTTTCTTCCTGCGAAGCATCTGCCTTTTCATCAACCGTAACGCCATTCTCATTGATGTTGATGTTAAGTCCGTCCATTGCCGTACAGCCGGAAAGCGTACCTGCGATCATAGCCGTCACGGCAAGACCTGCGATAAATTTTTTCAACCAAATACCCTTCATATTATTCCTCCTTATATCATTCCCTTTAACTTCACCCTGTCGATCTTGCCGTTATGGAGCAGCGGCATCTCGTCAAGCTTGTGAAGGATGTTGGGAAGCATATATCTTAGTAATCGCTTTTTAAGTGCCTCCATTATCGTTATGTCGTCATAATGATCCGTCTCGTAGAACAGTATTATCTTCTGTTTCTCCGGTTCAAACAGGCAGCAGGCATTCTTCATATTCGGAAGTGCCATTACCGCCGTTTCGATCTCGCCGAGTTCTATACGGTGTCCCATATGTTTGATCTGAAAATCCTTGCGTGAAACAAATACGAGTTCCTTGCGTTCATTATACTTTGCAAGATCTCCGGTCCTGTATATCTTCTCCGCATAATAGGGATTGAGCGGGTTCTGTACAAACACCTCATCACTCTTCTCTCTTGCGTTATAATAGCCGAGAGCAAGACAGCTGCCCTTTACACAGATCTCTCCGACGATATCCGACCGGCTTATAAGCTTATTGTCCTCATCAAGCAGAAATACCTCCGTATTCCGAAACGCCTTGCCTATGGGTATGGTCTCATCGTCGGCATAATCCCTGTCAATTATGTAATATGTACATACGCCTGTTATTTCGGTAGGGCCGTATATCTGCACGAATACCGCATCGGGATAATTGTCCTTCCAGTAATTATATACCTTGGTCGGCATCGACTCCGCGCCGAAGATTACCTTCCTCAACTTATCAGGATGTATTGATTTAAAGCCTTTAAAGGTAGATACCATCTTCATGGCAGACGGCACCCATCTTACTGTCGTTATATTGTATTTCTGAAGGAAATCAAGCAGCTTTAAAGGTATGCTGAAATATTCAAGCGGCACTATCCCCATGCTCCCCCCTGCCCTCAATGTGCAGTAGATATCGATGAGCGACGCATCAAAATAGAAGGGTGCCTGATTGGCAATGATATCGTCCTCCCTTATATCTATCTCGTTACAGAACTGCTCGACATAATCAATGAGGGAACGATGGCTTACGACAACGCCCTTCGGAACTCCCGTCGAGCCCGACGTGTAGAGCACATAAACGGGATCGGTATCAATAGCGCTCCCGATCCTCTTATCAAGCAGTTCTTCATCGACAGGTGTCTCCACCATCTCCTCGAAGATATATACATTGTTTGAAAACTTCCTTGCAAGATCATAATGCGCCATGTCCGTGATCACGGCAGCCGGCTTAAGATTTTCCACGATAAGCCTTATACGGATATCCGGCATATTCGTATCGAGCGGCACGTAAAAATTCCTGCTGCAGACGGTTCCCCAGAATGCGGCAAGCACTGCCGGCGACTTCTCCATATAGATGAGCACCGGCCGGCACTTCACGTTAAGTTTCTTGATAAGCTTGGTGCCTACCGCCTTTACCTCATTAAGCATATTTGAATAGGTATAGCTTATCTCTTCGTCAAAATATGCACACTTATCAGGCGTCTTTTTGGCAGCCTCAAATAAATATTCAAGTATGTTTGTCTTCATATCAGCCTCACATAAGACACTGGGACGGTTCTTTTGCCTTATTTAAACAAAATCTTCTTGAATGTCTTCTTGCCCTTCTTAACTACCCTGCCCTCGCCGAAATCTTCCGGCTTAAAGCTTAAAAACAGATCCGTGACCTTCTCTCCGTCCACGGTCACTCCTCCGCCCTCAACGCTTCTTCTTGCATCGGATCTCGAAGTAGCCATGCCTGCCTTGACAAGTATCGCCTGGATATCGATCGATCCGTCCTTAAGATCCGCCTCAGTTATCTCTACGGTAGGCATATCAGCCGAATCGCCCGATGTAAAGATCGCCTTTGCGGCATTTTTCGCCTTTATGGCCTCTTCCTCGCCGTGTACCAGCTTGGTGAGTTCGAAAGCAAGTATTTCCTTGGCCTCGTTAAGCTGTGCCCCTTCCCAGGCATCCATCTTATCGATCTCCTCAAGCGGCAGGAAAGTGAGCATACGGATACACTTTAGGACATCCGCATCCGCAACATTTCTCCAGTACTGGTAGAACTCATACGGCGTGGTCTTCTCGGCATCAAGCCATACCGCGCCCTTCTCCGTCTTACCCATCTTCTTTCCTTCCGAGTTGAGAAGAAGGGTTATCGTCATTGCTTCCGCATCGTTTTTACCGAGTTTCTTTCTTATGAGTTCACGCCCGCCCAGCATGTTCGACCACTGGTCATCACCGCCGAACTGCAGGTTGCATCCGTATTTCCTGTAAAGTTCAAGAAAATCGTAAGACTGCATTATCATATAATTGAACTCAAGGAAAGTAAGTCCGCCGTCCCTGTCCATACGCTGCTTGTAGCATTCCGCACGAAGCATGTTCGAAACCGAGAAGTACGGACCAACCTCACGCAGCATATCGACATAATTAAGGTCCATAAGCCAATCGGCATTATTGACCATCATTGCCTTCCCTTCGGAAAAATCAATGAACCTGCTCATCTGCTTTTTGAAGCATTCTATATTATGAGCTATGGTCTCCCTGGTCATCATCTTACGCATATCGGTCTTACCCGAAGGATCACCGATCATTCCCGTACCTCCTCCGAGAAGAGCTATCGGCTTATTTCCCGCCATCTGCAGTCTCTTCATAAGGCAGAGCGTCATAAAATGTCCGACATGCAGACTGTCTGCCGTAGGGTCGAAACCTATATAGAAAACAGCCTTACCGTTATCGATAAGGTTCCTTATACCATCTTCATCCGTCACCTGAGCGATCAGCCCTCTGGCAACCAGTTCGTCATAAATCTTCATAATCTCCTCCGTTTATCATAGAAATTGTTATCCGCCATATCGGAACATTTTATCATATTTACCGCATAATTGAAATACTGTTGTTACATATGGATAAACCCAAGTACATTCGCGACCGAAAGAATCTGAATACCTTCCTTCTTCTGAAAGGATGTCCGTCAAGCATCACTTCATCTTCGATCTTCTCGATCCCCATATATCGCGTAATGAGAATACATATTGCAAACGCCGAAAGCGGCATCATTACCGAATTGGTTATAAAATCAAAGAAATCAAGGAACTGCATTCCCAGCACGGTAACGGAAGCAAGAGGTCCGTAACCCAGGGAAGACAGACTTCCGAGGACCAGCATTATCAGCGTCATGATGATCGTACCTTTTTTTCTGTCCCATCCGAATTCATCCGAGAACGTGGATACGGCACTTTCGACAAGAGCTATTGCACTCGTGACGGCAGCAAAAAGCACAAGCACGAAGAACAGAACTCCCATTAACCTTCCCATTCCCATGTCAGCAAATATCTTGGGCATGGTAATGAACATAAGTGACGGCCCTGCCTTTAACTTATCGGCCGTTCCTCCGGAAAAGGCAAATACAGCCGGGATTATCATAAAACTTGCCAGTATTGCGACCGCGGTATCAAATATCTCGACCTGGACCGTCGAATTCTCGATGCTCACATCCTTTTTTACATACGATCCGAAAGTAACAAGGATACCCATCGCTATGGACAGCGAATAAAACATCTGTCCCATGGCCGATACTACAGTCATGATCGAGAAATCACCGAAATTAGGAACAAGTATGTACTTAACTCCTTTAAGGGCACCCGGTCTCGTGACCGAATAAACGCATATCGCTATTGCCATTATCACAAGAACGGGCATAACAAACTTCGACACCTTCTCTATCCCGTTCTCTACCCCGAGCAGTATTATCGCGATAACTATCACGGTAAATACAACAAACCAAAACTCTGTCGAGCGTCCGTCCGAGATAAAGTTACCGAAAAATTCATCCGATGCTATAAGATCGATATCGTTTTTAAGATACTCGTATACATACTTACATACCCAGCCGCCTATAACGGAATAATACGGAGCTATAAGTATCGGGACGATCGCATTCATCCAGCCGCCGGCTCTCATGATCCTGCTGTCCGAATACGAGCCAAAAGCTCCCACCGGACTCTTTCCCGTAGACCTTCCGAGAGCAGTCTCTGCGATTATCATGGTATAACCGAATGTAAGGGCCAATAAGATATAAACTATCAGGAATATCCCACCGCCATACTTTGCACACAGATACGGAAATCTCCATATATTTCCAAGACCTACCGATGCTCCCGCAGCTGCAAGCACGAAGCCGATCCTGCCGGTAAATGAACCTCTGTTTTTTTCTTCCATTTCACATATACCTTTCCGAAATAATGATCATATGATATCAAATTTTTCCAAAGCTTTCCATATTCCGTCATTTTCCAGCATATCTGTGGTATGATCGCATATCTCCTTTACCCTGTCTGATGAACGGCCCATGGCCACGGATATCCCTGCCGTTTCAAGCATCGCCCTGTCATTTATACTGTCACCGATCGCCATGGTATCTTTGGGATCCGCATTAAGAAGTTTACATACCTCCAGTATCCCGGTGCCCTTGCTGAACCCTTTCGGCACCATCTCGACTACCTTCTCGTCATGTTCATCGTATACGATAAAATCGTACAGATCCGAAAGTTCCTCAAAGCACCTGTCACTGTCGGCATTCCTGAAATCACAGGATACTTTGTTAAACTGCCAGTTTTCCGTATTGCCAGATATACTCAGAACCCTGTGGCTTATCTCCCTCATGATCTTTTCAACAAACAGGTTTCCCTTAAAATCATCGATATCAAGATACAGATGTTCCGGTCCCTCAAGTATCGGCTTTAACCCGTTCCGTCTTATCGATCCCACTGTCCTTACGGCATCCTCTCTGTTTACGAAACGATTGAACACCACTTTTCTGTCATATTCGATCATGCATCCGCATGCGGAAACAATACCGTCAAAACCGAGCCCGAGAAGCTCTTCATTCCTTACAAAAGCTCTGGCCCGACCTGTGTTTATAAAGCATTTGTGTCCGTTTTCCTGCGCTTTTCTTATGGCCTTTCCGGTACTTTCCGGGATATAGTTTTTATAGTCCCAGATAGTCCCGTCAATATCAAAAAAGATCAGCATGGTACTGCCTCCGGTTTCTGTGTGATCAGCATTTTTTTACATATCATACCGAAAAACAGGAGCCCGCATCATGCGAGCCCCTGATATCAGTCTTACTTTTCTGCCGGTAATGTGGCAAAAGAACCGTCCCCGTGGCTTACAGCTGAGGGCCTGCCTTTACAAGTGCCTTACCTGCATCGTTGGTCTCATACTTGGTAAAGTTCTTGATGAACCTTCCTGCAAGATCCTTAGCCTTTGTCTCCCACTCGGAAGCATCAGCGTATGTATCTCTGGGATCAAGGATTCCGCTGTCAACTCCGGGAAGCTCTGTGGGAACTTCGAAGTTGAAGTAAGGGATCTTCTTGGTAGGAGCCTTGAGAACATCACCTGAAAGGATAGCATCGATGATACCACGTGTATCCTTGATTGAGATCCTCTTGCCCTCACCGTACTTGGTAGGATGAAGCTCAAGGAATGCCTGACCGAAGCAAGCCGAGAATGTAGGTGTAGGCTCGGTGATACCGCGCTCTGTTCCTGCAAGCTTTGCGGTAAATCCTGAAAGGAAGTAGTACTGTGTCTGCTCGGGATCAAGGATGGATACCGGAGGAAGTACTCCGAAAGCATCAGCCGAAAGGAAGATAACGTTATCGGCATCCGGACCCGAAGAGATCTTGTTAACGTTCTTGGCTATCTTCTCGATATGCTCGATAGGATAAGAAACACGAGTGTTCTCTGTAACTGACTTATCGGCAAAATCGATCTTGCCGTTTGCATCAACTGTTACGTTCTCAAGAAGAGCGTTCCTCTTGATAGCGTTGTAGATATCGGGCTCACTTTCCTTATCAAGGTTTATAACCTTGGCGTAGCAGCCGCCCTCGAAGTTGAATACACCGTTATCATCCCAGCCGTGCTCGTCATCACCGATGAGGAGTCTCTTGGGATCTGTTGAAAGTGTGGTCTTACCTGTTCCTGAAAGACCGAAGAAGATAGCGGTATGCTTACCTTCCATATCTGTATTTGCCGAGCAGTGCATAGCTGCGATACCCTTAAGAGGAAGATAATAGTTCATCATTGAGAACATACCCTTCTTCATCTCGCCGCCATACCATGTATTAAGGATAACCTGCTCGCGGCTTGTAACGTTAAACGCTACACATGTCTCTGAATTAAGACCTAATTCCTTATAGTTGTCAACCTTAGCCTTGGATGCTGTATAAACAACGAAGTTAGGCTCGAACTCAGCCTCTTCCTCAGCTGTGGGCTGAATGAACATATTCCTTACGAAATGTGCCTGCCATGCAACTTCCATGATGAAACGAACTGCCATTCTTGTGTCCTTGTTGGCTCCGCAGAAAGCATCAACAACAAAGAGTCTCTTGTTTGAAAGTTCCTTCTTGGCAAGATCCTTAACGGTAGCCCATACTTCCTCAGTCATGGGATGGTTGTCGTTCTTATAACCTTCCGTTGTCCACCATACAGTGTCCTTGGAATTCTCGTCCATTACGATGTACTTATCTTTGGGAGAACGTCCTGTGAACTCACCAGTCATAACATTGATGGTATCGAGTTCGGTCATGGTTCCCACATCAAAACCTGTAAGACCTGCCTTGGTCTCTTCCTCGAACAATACTTCATATGAAGGATTGTAAACAATTTCGGTTGCGCCGGTAATACCGTACTTGGTTAAATCAACTTTTGCCATACTATACCTCTTCCTTTCGTTTGAAAATATATATGTTCAATGGTCACCCATGAACGTGCCGAACATTATTTTATCACGGTAATCTCCCTTTGACAATGTTTTTATAAGGGAAAATCCCCATCGTTATATGCCTCAGTTTATCGGCGCGGTAACTACGGCAAGCCAGTCTGCTTCATCCTTTGAAAGTCTTTCATGATACAGCTCATATATGGCCCCGTGGTATGCGTTTATTATCTCCTTCTGCCTGCTTGTAAGCATTTCCGGGACTATCGCCTCTCTCTCATACGGAACAAACGTCAGATTGTCAAAACCCAGGAAACGTCCCCATTCATTTTTCTTCTTTTCGACACACAGCAGAAGGTTCTCTATCCTTATACCGTATCTGCCCTCCAGATAGATACCGGGCTCATCACTGGTTATCATGCCCGGTTCAAGCTTAGGCTGCGGATTATCCTTATCTATCCTGTACCTGAAGGCCTGAGGTCCTTCGTGGACGTTAAGCTGCGCTCCGACACCATGCCCTGTCCCGTGCCTGTAATCTGTATATCTGTCCCATATGGGCCTCCTTGCCAGTATATCGAGGTTTTCACCCCTTGTTCCCTCTAAAAAGACCGCATCCGCCAGATCCAGAACCCCCTTGAGCACCGCTGTATAATCGCTCTTCATTTCTTCGCTGAGTTCTCCGAGCGCTATCGTCCTTGTTATATCGGTCGTGGCCCCTTCGTACTGTCCTCCGGAATCCACGAGCAAAAACCCTGATGGTTTAAGCTGAGCGCTTCCGGTACTGCACGGACTGTAATGTATTACCGCTCCGTTTGCGCCGTATGCCGATATCGTTTCAAAACTGAGACCTCGATTACCCTCCGTATCCCTTCTCATATCATCAAGCATCATCGCGGCTTCGTATTCATTTATGCTTTTACTGCCTTCTGCGACAGTTTTCTTTATCCTGCGGATGAACCTTGTCATGACGAGTCCGTCTTCAATATGCCACTTCCTTGACAGTGCGCATTCCGTATCATTTTTGATATGCTTCCCTATGTACAGGTCGGAATGCCTGTCGATCAGTTCATTTCCGTCCAGAAGTTCCGCCTCATGTGCGTTCAACGTCCTTAGATCGCAAAGGATCTTTCTGCCGCTTAAACTTTTTATATGATCATCAAAGTCATCATAATCCCTTACCCTGACACCTTCTCTCAGGAGTTCACTTACGATCTCACCGGAACAGCACCCCTTCTGTATGAACAGATCGGCGTTTTCCGCATCTATGCAGGCATAAGATACCGCGACAGGATTATACTCGATGTCATCACCCCGCAGATTGAATGTCCACATGATATCACTGAGTCCGGAAATTACAAGGAAGTCTGCCCTGTATTCCCCGATCTTTTTCCTTATCTCCCTGATCTTATCTTCACATCCCCGTCCTGCAAGGTCAGGCGTAAGCCTGTAAACAGGAGCGCTTCGTCGTACCGGGCGGCCGGTCCAGATCTTTTGCGAAAGATCGATGTCCGTGACAGAGCAACCGGTTTCCAAACTCATCTTTTTAAGTTTACCGTACGATGCGGCCGATATGAGTTTAAGATCGGTACCTATGTTAAACCGCTGTGAGCATGCTTTGGCATTTTTTGCAAGATCACCAAGATACTCCCGCATATCCTTAACGCCTTCCTCACCGCTTCGTTTAAGAGTAATGCCGGAGCCTTCAAGTTCCCTCTCCGCCTGTATAAAATATCTTCCGTCTGTCCACAGTCCCGCTTCTGACTCAGTTACGATCAGCGTTCCCGCAGATCCCGTAAAACCGGACAGATACTCCCTGAACTTATAATACGGATCTATGTATTCCGAACAGTGTTCATCCGCCGTAAAAACCAGGCAGCAGTCAATGCCGCCGTTTTTCATTTCATGCCTTAAGGCTTCTATCCTGCCCGCGTGGATACTACTCATTAAAATGCTCCTTTAAGACCTTCAGATACCATCTGCAGGCCTCATTTAGATCTTCGTCCGTAAAATCCGTCACCTTATCACATGCCGGTTTGAAGGACGCACTGGATTCATCACGGTTTGCAATGTTCCACATGACAAAACTCACATCATATTTGTCCGCAAGTTCTATCCATTTATCCGCTTCTTCAAAATTATTCGTATAATTCCCGCTCGCGTCACAGCATCCGAATTCGGTTATGAACAGAGGAAGCCCCTGCTTTGCCGCCGCTTCGAACCTGTCCCTCAACGGCTGTCTGTGTGAATCGGCATAGAAATGGAGAACATACATAAGGTTCTTATCCGTTGTTATCGGATCGGCGGCGGCCTCGTCAACATACTGCGACCAGTTGGGAGTACCGCAGAGTATAACCGCATATTCATCGTATTTTCTTATGGCCGGTATCACCGCTTCTGCATATTCCTTTATATCCTTCCAGGTACAGCCGCCGTTCGGCTCATTGCAGATCTCGTAAAAAACATTTCCGTATGCATGATACTTCTTAGCCATCAGTTCAAAGAAACTCACAGCTTCATCCCTGTGCATAAGGGGATTTGAATCCTTAAGGATATGCCAGTCAATGATCACATACAATCCGATCTCCGTTGCCGCCTTAACTCCCCTGTCTATGACTTCAAGGAGCCTGCGCCTGTTCTCATCATCGCCCGTACAGTATCCGTTAAGTTCTGCGGTATACATGGCAAGCCTTATTATATCCACATGCCACTTATCCCTCATAAATGCGAAAAAATCCCTGTTCACATACTGCGGATACCATGAAAGCCCATGCGTTGAAAATCCGTGGAGAGTTACCTTTTCTCCGTTCCTGTCGGTAAGAACACCCCGGTTATTTACATGCAGTGCACCGTATCTGTCATATTTAGTCTTTCCCATTTATCTGCTCCTATTTTTCCCTTGTCACGATATAATCGTGCATGTTAAAATCATACTATACTACATTAAAAAAGAGAAGTAAAACAAAAGAAGAGGAAAATTAATGAACACCAATACCAACTACTACGAAGTGACTCCCGACATTGTAAGGCTTGCCGGACTTGCGGAATCAAGCGATCTTATCGATCCCGAGCTTTTCACATCATATGATGTAAAGAGAGGACTGCGTGACCTTAACGGAAAGGGTGTGCTCGCCGGACTGACTAATATTTCCGATGTAAGGGCCAATAAGATCGTGAACGGTGAGCAGGTTCCCATCGACGGAGAACTGTTTTACCGCGGTTACAATGTCCGCGACCTTGTCAGAGGCTTTACCAGCGAGGAGCGCTTCGGTTTCGAGGAGGTTACCTATCTCCTTCTCTTTGGTATGTTGCCGGATAAAAATGAACTCAGCGAATTTTCCAAGCTTCTTGCCATGTACCGTACACTTCCCACAAGTTTTGTGCGTGACATCATCATGAAGGCTCCTAGCCGTGACATGATGAACACTCTCGCAAGAAGCGTGCTCACCCTGTATTCCTATGATGACAATGCCAATGACATCTCAACTCCGAATGTCTTAAGGCAGTGTCTTCAGCTGATCAGCCTGTTCCCTCTCCTTTCCGTTTACGGATACCAGGCATACAGGCATTATCATGACGGTAAGAGCTTATATATACACTCACCCAAGGATGATCTGTCCACAGCCGAGAATATACTGCGCATTCTGAGGGCCAATAAGACCTATACCCCTCTGGAAGCCCGGATACTTGACGTTGCCCTCGTACTCCATATGGAACACGGCGGCGGTAATAACTCAACATTTACAACGCATGTTGTGTCCTCTTCGGGGACTGACACATATTCTGTCATCGCAGCTGCCATCGGTTCGCTCAAGGGACCTCGTCACGGCGGAGCCAACCTTAAAGTAGTCGATATGTTTGCGGATATGCAGAGAGTCTTAAAGGACTGGGATGACGAGGATGAGATATCCGATTACTTAAGGAAGCTTCTTCACAAGGAAGCCTTCGATAAACAGGGCCTGATCTACGGAATGGGTCATGCCGTATATTCGCTTTCGGATCCGCGTGAACAGATCTTCAGGAATTATGTTGAGAAGCTCGCTGTCGAGAAGGGACTCGAGAAGGAATTCAAGCTGTATTCAACGGTCGCGAGATTAGGCCCTAAGATCATAGCCGATGAGCGTAAGATCTATAAGGGTGTATGCTGCAACGTCGACTTCTATTCCGGACTTGTATATGACATGCTCGGTCTTCCCAAGGAACTGTACACCCCTATCTTCGCGATAGCAAGGATCGTAGGCTGGAGTGCTCACAGGCTTGAGGAGCTTACCAACAACAGCAAGATAACACGTCCGGCATATAAGCCTGTCGGAGAAGACAGGAATTATATCCCGTTAAACAGCAGGAAATATTGATATTTATCGCTCCGTATATTAAACTAAGATAATAAAACTTCAGGAGGCCGTATATGAGTGAATCCAATGTAAAAATGCTGGTATGTGATGATTCTATCCTCGCACGCAAGAGCATGACAGCAATGCTCAATTCTTTCGGCTATGAAAACGTATTTGAGGTAAGTAATGGCGAAGATGCCGTAAATAAATATAAGGCAGAGAAGCCCGACATCGTATTCCTTGATATAGTAATGCCTGTTAAGGACGGTATCACGGCAACCAAAGAGATAATCGAATTCGATCCGGATGCTAAGATCATCGTGATATCTTCCGTGGGAACACAGACACATTTAAGGGAAGTGATCAAGGCCGGTGCAAAGGATTTTATACAAAAGCCCGTTGATCAGGATCTTCTCAAAAAGATAATAGAACACAATCTTCCGTAACCAACAGCCGATACTGTCAGGAGGGAACATACTATTATGGCAAATGATGATTTGGTATTAAGTATTCTTGATAATTCCAATTACAATGAGATATCGGGATCGATGACGGAATTCGTCAGGACTTACGTTGAGAAGCTCGTGACCGATGTTTCGCTGTATGTTGATTCTTCGATAGTTGTTGAGAATATCGAAACAGTGGATAAATACAAGGCAGGACAGGAACTCTCGCAGGATATAACAGGTGTTCCTTCCGCATATTCCGCGATCGACGGGGAGCCGGATGTCCTTGTACAGTTCGCCGAACAATATGCCAAGCTCGGAATAGACAGTTTCGACATTCTTGCAAAGGAAGCGCTTCTTGATTTCCTGAATCTGCATAACGGACTGTTCATAGTGCTCTTAAGCAAGCTCAATCTGTGTGAGTTAAGCCTCAATGCTCCCAAACAGAATGAGTATCTTAATATAACGACCGAAGTGAACGGCAAGATAACGATAATCCCGATACGCTTTGCATTCGGAACGGTGAAGTTCCTCTTATATGAACTTCCGGGTTCCGAGGATCTTGCAAAATAAAAGGTATGTCCCATGCGGACTAGGGCAAAAGAAACCCTCTGCCGTGATTTTAAAATCAGACAGAGGGGTCTTTTTTTTAATCTTTGTTGCTTTTAGTCTGACGGGGATTTGTGTTGCCTTAAGTATGAAGTATATAAAGAATATCCCTCACATATAAAAAGACGCCCTTCGGACGTCTTTTTTAAGTATAGTTTATTTTCCTAATATAGTTTCGGCCATTTTTACTGCATCGTCTTTATTGGTTGCTGCTCCTGTTTCAAGATAATGATTTGCCAATTTTTCAATACTGGCTTTGTGATCTTCTGCACGACCTTCTGCACGACCTTCTGTACGACCCTTTTTTAACAGTTTTTCGGAACGTAGTTCAAGAATTTTTCCACCCATGATATCTTTAACTCCTTTCCTTATCTTTTTGTGATCCTCTAATATATGGTCGGATACTTTTGTTATAAGATCGATCATATCCGCATACTGAATATCTCTGTTTCCCACTTCGTTTTCAAGCTGTTTTCTTAATTTTTCGCAGCTTTCAAAAAATGCAAGCTTTTCCTTTTCATTTTGTTCCATTTCTGAAAATTGATCTTCATATCTCATCAAATAAAACGGAACAAGTACAAGGAGTTTTTTACGAAATATTTCCTCTTGTGTGTAGTCTTTTGCCTTTATGATCTTGGTTTCGTAATCAAACGACCTACCATCAGGCATGTTTACAACCACTTTCAATTTGTCAGGTGTACTTTTATTATGTCTCAGATACAAAACCGCCGATTCAGGAAAATTTATCTCATATCTACCTTCCTTTTTCTCCGCATGTTCGTGAGCTATCATGAAGTCATATTCTATCATGCGGATTTCCATCGTGCTGTCAGGATTACTCTGACATTCGATATGATAATACTTATCCTTTATGAGAAATAAAGAATCTGTAATTATCTTTTTATCTTTAGTGATGAACTCATTTCGAAGTTGTTGAATTTTAACATTATCTGGATAACTTTCTCCGAATGCTTCATTAATTAAAGCCACCATCATAAACGGCATTTTCTGTGCGATAGTTCGGAAGACATCGTCAAATGTCGTACTTTTCGTTTTCATAAACACCTCTTTCTTCTGCCTTTATTATAGCAAATAATTAATATTCTGTATATAAACAGGCATTTAAAGAGGTATGTATTCCTCTGGGATGCCCGATTGTAAAGATATACGGCGGGCAGAGCCCTATATATAAATTATACTATTCTTTTACTCCTTTTGACTTATAAATAGTATATAAACAAATATGATAGAATGTACGGTGAATAACTATCTTTTCATGTCTATTATAACATTTTTAGTTGGAAATTCAATGATTTCAGCACGATTCTATAGATACGCTGATCAGGTTAAGGGATAGTATAGACTATAGGCACATATATGAGATTATTTTTGATTATATATATTATTATATCAAGATGAGAAAATATCCAAAATTTATTTGTTTTGTATTATTTCGCTATACTTTTCAAAATATCTGGTCATCCGTTCAGTAAATGCTTTCTGTTTTTGGTCCATGGAAAAGCATTCTTTTACGATTCTTAACCCTGTATTATCATTTATACTATCCGTTCCATGAGATACTATATACTCCGAAACAGTTACAATTACCGGTTTTATCTCTTCCGGCATAGTTTCGATCAACGTGTCTTCCTCAGCTGATATACTGGCCGGTATATTCTTAACGAAATAATCTTGTGTACCGGCAGCTATACGTCGTATTGCTTTTCTGACCTCTTCATCCGTGCAGAAGGCCCTGATATATTCAGACGGGCCAAATCCGCAGCATTCACCGATCTTTGGCAGGACTGATACAGGGATATCGATCTTCCCGTTCTCATACCGGCTTATGGTCGTGTGGGTCACTCCGATATGACCGGCAACCTCTGTTTGAGACAGGTTCTTTATCCTGCGGCGTTTCCTTATCACTTTTCCGATCCTTTTTACAAGGCTTTCTTCGTTCATATTTTACACGATATGTGCATTATACGCACATAATTTGGTCTAAAAAGAGAACTTATCCCAAGATGTCTTAAATATATGGATAAGTCCGAACCTGTGTTTTATAATAACATTGTAACAAAATATAAAAAGCATCGTAAATTCTGGTTTGGCCGCCTGATCCGATGCTTTTTATTCCAAAACGATGCAATGCACCGCCTGCTTTTATATGAATATATTAACACTGATGCAAAAAATATGCAACAAAGAAAATAGAATTCATGGCATAACGGAGGAAGTTATGAAAAAGGATATCAAGATCATACTAAACAATTCCATAAAAGCCATTACTTCTGATATAGATAAATACAGTGAACATCCCGGAAAAGATTTCACAAGAGAACGAAAACTCCCTGCCTATACCATTATCCAGTTCATACTAAACATGGAAGGAAATACGTTGAATGCTGAAATATACAACAATTTTCCGTTATCAAGAGTACGCATGAGTGCCTCTGCTTTTGTCCAGCAACGTGATAAACTGAAGCCGCAAGCATTCAAAGCCTTACTCCACGAGTTTAACGCCACTTTGACGGATACTAAGACCATGAAAGGGCTGCGTGTATATGCTATAGACGGATCTGATTTCTGTACACCGCTGAATAAAGACAGCCAGTGGTATATCCCTAACCATTACATCCGCAAAGACGGGCAGGAAGCCAAGGGAACTTGCCTGTTTCACGGAAATTTCTTGTATGACTTGCTGAACAAGCAGTACATGGACGTAAACGAGACTCGTGACGAGCGTGACGGCGCAATTCGGCTCATAGAAGGCATACAGCATCCGATCAATGCTCTTGTCATTATGGACAGGGGCTATTCTGGTTTTAACATGATAGAGCATTGTAATCGTTATGGCGGATATTATGTTATCAGAAGTCCCCTTACAAACACCATCAAAGAAATATCTGAATTGCCGGACCAGCCGTGCGATATGGATATCGAGGTCAAAGTATCTACCAGATCACAGCAGTTTTGTGATATTTACGGATACAGAAAGATAAATGTTCATAAAGGCAGGAAAGAAGAATACTCAGACAAGACAAGTGCGTCTCAATGGGATTTTGAAGAAAAATGCCTTATTAAATTTCGTGTATGCAAGTTCATGATCAACGATCCCGATACAGACAAAGATGTCTGGGAGGTTCTAATTACAAATCTACCAAGGGGTAAGTTTACGCTTAAGGGGTTGAAGCGCATTTACTGGCTCAGATGGGGTATAGAGACCTCATTCAGAGAATTAAAATACGCTGTCGGAGCTATTAATTTCCATTCCAAAAAGGATAAATTCATCCTTCAGGAACTTTACGCCCATCTGATTATGTTCAATGCCGCATCAAGGGCGGCCGCGGCTATCCCGGCAACGAACAGCGACAAAGGATGGACTTATGCCGTGGACTTTAAAATGGTAGTACATATCTTTCGGATATATTTCCGTAGTTTCAATAAAGCTCCCCCCGATGAAATGTATGCTGATATGACACGCTACCGCCACATGATCAAGGACGGACGGCATAGTATGAGACTCTTGAAGCCTAAATCAGCGGTCTATTTTACATACAGGGTTGCGTAAGGCAAGGGTATTGCTCTTGCCTGTTTCCCTTGCTGTAAAATAAGGTTTTTCGCATAAAGAAAGTGCCGAGACGAGGATTTTTACTCCAATCTCGACACTTTTTGTTTAGAGCCGCCTTAACTTAATGCCTGTTTCGGATGTAATAAGTCATTTTGGACTCGAAAAACCTTAACTAAATAGTATTGCCCATGCGGACATACCTTTTTTATTTCCCGTAAAATGTTCACTGCTTTATCAGGCTGTTTCTTACAAGCTCTTTCATTTCGGCCACTTCACATACGGTAAGAGATGGCACTCAGTTCATCAACAAGTTTGAAATCATCGGTTTCATCATTTTCTTTACCGATCGCCCTCATAACGTTCCTTGTAAACTTATATGGGCTTGCCGTCGAAATGATGACGCTCCTGTTCTCATCATGAGCCCCCGCTTTGTACTTGCGGTCTGCCGCAGCGGCAACCGCCGTATGTGTATCTATCACATATCCCGTTTCCTTATATATGGAATCGATGGTCTCAAAAACTTCATCCTCGCCTGCATATGCTCCGTAAAAATCCTTAAGCCCTTCCTTCATCTTATCATCGATCTCATAGCGCCCGTTTTTCTCAAGGCTTCTCATAAGGTCTGCGTTTTTCTTCGGATCACACCCTCCGATAAAATATATAAGTCTCTCCAGGTTGCTGGATATAAGGATATCCATCGAAGGCGAAGTCGTAAGGATAAACTCCCTGTTCCTGTCGTAATCACCTGTATTGAAGAAATCGTATAAAACCTTATTTTCATTGGATGCACAGATGAGCTTACCTATAGGGAGCCCCATCTGTTTTGCGTAAAAAGCGGCAAGTATATTACCGAAATTCCCTGTGGGAACGGTAAAATCAAGCTTATCGCCGGCTTTAATATGTCCACCCTTTACCATTCGGCCGTATGCATATACATAATATGAAACCTGAGGGATGAGACGTCCGATATTAATCGAATTGGCTGATGAAAAACAAAATCCCTCACTGTTAAGCTCTGCCTTAAGCTCCTCATCATTGAATATAGCCTTGACTCCGCTCTGGCAGTCGTCAAAGTTGCCCTTAACACCGACAACCTTCGTGTTTTTTCCCTTCTCTGTCACCATCTGCAGTTCCTGTATCCTGCTGACTCCGCCCTTGGGATAAAAAACGATGATCCTTGTCCCCGGCACATCCGCAAATCCGGCCAAAGCAGCCTTACCCGTATCACCCGATGTCGCAGTAAGGATCACAACTTCCTTATCCACATTATTCTTCTTTAGTGCGGTCGTAAGCAGATACGGCAGAATGGAAAGCGCCATGTCCTTAAACGCTATCGTCCTTCCATGGAACAGTTCGAGAAAATACATATCGCCCTTCTTTACAAGCGGCGCTATCTCCTCATCATCGAACTTCTCATCATAAGCGCTGTTTATACAATATAGAAGTTCCTCCTTCGTATAATCGGTGAGGAACTCCTTCATGACCTCATATGCTGTCTCCCTGTATGAAAGCTCCGGAAGTCTGTCAAGGCTTATATTAAGCCTGGGGAAGCTTTCCGGCACAAACAGGCCGCCATCATCACACAAGCCCTTGATGACTGCCCTGGAAGCAGTTACTCCGGATTCCCCGCCTCTGGTACTCCTGTATAAAATGTCCATATCTTCGCTCCGTTCCTATTCCTGCTTTTCATTCTCCGCATTCGCGGCTTCTTTAGCATTCTTCCTGTCCCTTAATTTCTTTCCGGTAAAACCGCCGCATATCGCTACTGCAACCATTATCACCACAAGCAGCAGATAACTTATAAACGAATTGAAAAAACTTACCATTACCGTTTCCTCCTTAATCTATCTAAGAACTATACCATTCACTGAGCGATATCGTCAAGCAGGTCGTCTCCGTCCGCAGCAGACGTTGCCAGTGTGTCACATCTTTCATTCTCGGGATGCCCGTCATGTCCCTTGACCCATGTAAAAGTCACCGTGTGCTGTTCCATGGCCTTAAGCAGCCTGTTCCACAGATCCGGATTTAAGACCGGCTTTTTCTGAGATGTGCGCCAGTTGTTCTTCTTCCATTTGTCTATCCAATGCTGATTGAAAGCATCCGTAACATATTTGGAATCCGATATCACCTCCACCTCACACGGCTTTTTAAGCGCCTCCATTCCCACAATGACCGCCATTAATTCCATTCGGTTATTGGTGGTTTTCTTATAGCCTGCGGAAAACTCCTTCTCGTGGAGTTCGCCGCCCGGATCGACATAGTGTAATATCGTGCCGTAACCGCCCGGCCCTTCGGGATTGCTCCTTGCCGAGCCGTCCGTATACATCGTTACCTTCATATCCTGTCACTTTCCATACTTTATATTTTCCGTGATCCCAACATACTGCGGTGAAAATAAGATCATCGTACTACGCGGTCCCCCATTCACCTGTACGGGTAAATTCTTCAACCATCTGTTCCGCATCCGATATAAGCTTCTTATCATAGTCCATAACGCCCAGAAGCTTTATCGCATTTCTTGAATGCGCTCTTCCCGTTTTCAGAAGATAATTGAACTTAACATCATCCTCTTCTATCTCTTCGTCAAAATGATAATTCGTGTATTTACCTTCCAGTATCCTTGTTAGCTCTATATCATGCGTAGCAGCAAAAGTAATGTAGTCGGGTCTGTTGAGGCTCTTAAGTATCTGTGTCGAAGCCGCTATCCTCTCTATCGTATTCGTGCCCCTTAACACTTCATCGATACAGCATAATACCGGCACACCTTCCTTACCCGCATCGATTATCCTCTTAATCGATTTTATCTCGACTATGAAATAACTCTCACCGTTCCTTATGCTGTCCGAAAGAGCCATTGATGTAAATATCATAAAACGGGATGCCCTGTACGATGAAGCGGGAACATATCCGAGTGTCTGTGCCATCAGTGCAGCAATGGTAACAGTTTTAAGAAAGGTTGATTTTCCCGAAGCGTTCGATCCCGTAAGTAGTATAGGGCCATCGGCGCTTATACTGTTCGGTACCGGCTCATTTAGCATCGGATGTACGCATTCACGAACTTCGTAAACCGCCTTATCACCTTCAACGAACTGCGGAACGCAGGAACGGTCAAGGCTCCTTTTATACGATCCTGCAGCGATCGATGCGTCAATTGTGCCTATTATCGAACGGATACGGTCTATGTCATTCACATGGAGCTTTAACTGTCTGATCAGTCTGTTTATCATTATCAGGTCCACATGAAAGAACATCTTGATATATTCAACGAGAAGCATTATCGGATTATCCATCGAAACCGTTCCCGAAGATATCCATATTGCCTTTCTCTGTATATTTACAAGAGGAGCACTGCTCTCAATAAGCTTTTCAATATCATCCCTCAATACCTCGATGCCCGACTTGTTAAAGTTCTCGCAGGCCTTCAGCATTCTGGCCGTATAATTGAATGTGACCACAACGGGATCTATCGCTTTCTTCTTTACAAGATATGTACCTATGGATGCTATCGCCGCAACAATGAGCATGAGCACACCGGCTGCCGGCATTATAAAGATAAGCGCTATGGACACAAGCATAAGTCCGGCCATGATATAATGCTGCATATTGGATTCAGGCTCCAGACCGTATACATATTCAAATATCTTCGTTACCGAAGTCTTCCTGTATATTCCGATCGAGTGGAGTATCTCCTGTACCTTCAGCCTGTCATCATCATGCGAATCGAAATATTCCATCAGCCGGGTAAAATGTATCACACCGGCATCTTCCGCAAGAGCCGGCGTATGCAGTCTGTGATACAGTTCCTCTTCTCCAACCGCGCTGCAGCATGTATCCATCTTCACAAAGATATCATCCATGCCAAGATCGTTCCACGTTATCTCATCAATACTGAAACGGTCCTTCTTATCGGACTCTTTGCTCTTATGATACATACTTATATGATCTATCTCATCCCGGGTCAGTGACTGATCGTTCTGAGTCCCGTAACTTTCCCTGAGCCAATTAAGACGTATCTTTTTCTGCTGCTTTTCCCTTGCGCTGCCCGTTAAAAATACTATTATGACGATTATGGCAACGACCAGTACTACTCCCATATACTGCATCAGAACAACCTCTTCTGTATTGCCCCCGCAGCCTTATATATCTCGCCCGGAGTCATTCCGACATTGAACTTTCCGTCTTCATACAGGATACTTCCGTGTATCATAGTAAGCTTTACGTTCTGCTTGCTCCCGCTGTATACAAGATTATTGGGTATATCGTTTATCGGCTGCATATTCGGCTGTTTAAGATCGATCATTATAAGATCCGCTTCCTTGCCTTCCGCAAGCACATCGCAGTCATCAAGTCCCATCGCCTTTGCGCCGTTTACCGTTGCCATCTTAAGAACTTCCATCCCGTTTACGACTGATGCATCCTTCTCCCTTAGCTTTGCAAGGCCCGTAACAAGGAACATCTCACGGAACATATCCAGACAGTTATTGGATGAAGGGCCGTCTGTTCCTATCGCAACATTTATCCCTTCATCAAGGAATCTCTTGACCGGTGCTATTCCGCTTGCAAGTTTTGTATTGGAGCCGGGATTGGTAACTGCCGTAAGAGAGCGCTTCTTGAATATCTCAATGTCTTCGTCAGACATATGGCAGCAATGATATCCACCGCCTCCGAAATCAAAAAGTCCGAGCGAATCAAGAAATACCGTGGGTGTCATCCCATATCTTTCCTTGCATTCCTCAACCTCCCTGACTGTCTCCGAATTATGCGTAAACATGGGTGCGCTGTATTTATGAGCAAGTTCGGACAGCTTCTCGAGCAGCTCCCTGTCGCAAGTATACTCGGCATGGAAACCCATCATATAACTTGACAGCGGATGTTTTCCGTTAAGCCTGTTATATCTGTCCTCAAACACTTCAAGCGAAGGACCGAACTTGTTGATCCCGCTTACCTGTACGACTCTCATACCGGTTTCTTCGCAGGCTTTCGCTATTGCGTCCGGCGAAAGATACATGTCCATGATCGCCGTGATACCGGATGTGAGATACTCAAGGACAGCAAGTTTGGTGAGCAGCCCGCAGTCTTCATCCGTCATTTTGGCTTCAAGAGGAAAGATCTTGGTCTCAAGCCATTCCTGCAGCGGAAGACCGTCCGCATATGAACGCATGAGCGTCATTCCCGAGTGGGTATGAGCATCCTTGAATCCCGGCATGAGAAGATTACCGTCGCAGTCGATATTGCGTGTGAACTTCTTATTAAGCTTTTCTCTCTCCTCTTCAGGCATGGCTGCTCCGACATATGTTATCTTACTGTCTTCCACCCACAGCTCACCGTCAAATATGTCCTGCCCTTCTACCATCGAAAGTATCCGCGCATTAAAAAAACGTATATTCATCTTCTCTCCTTCCCCGATCCGTCGCTAAACCGGATCCGATCAAGTAAATTTTATATGATACTGTCCGGGCCGAAGCTGTCAGGCAGCAGTTGTGACAGGGTGAATTCCCTGTAGTCTTCCTCGCTTCGTGCCACTATCACTCTGAATAATTCGGGAACGCAGAATTCTCGCATAACCTGTCGGCATGCGCCGCATGGGAAAGCATAATCCTGAGTCTCATCACCGTCACCGATCCCGCCTACTATGGCTATCGCCTCAAAATCCTGTCTGCCTTCCGAGACAGCCTTGAAAAATGCTGTCCTCTCCGCACAGTTGCACAGACCGTATGATGAATTTTCTATATTACAGCCTCCGGTTATCTTCCCGTCCCTGCCATAAAGTGCAGCTCCGACTCTGTATTTTGAATAAGGTGCATATGCACTTCTTCTTGCCTCAAAGGCAGCTCTGATCAGTTTTGCATTATCCATTGTTAAGCTCCAGATAGTATACTTCAGTGTTCATAAGTTCAAGATCCGACGTGTTCCCGTAGGCAACGGAAGCATAAGGAACTATCCTTCCGCTTGCAAGCTGTGAAAATATCGCATCATACTCAACCTGCGAAAATACATCGAAGCGGGAGTTCTCCATTTCAAGTGCGATACCGTTGTTTGCGGCATTCATCTCTACTACCTCTCCGCCTTTTAACGTACCGTTATAATAACTGCCAAGACAGTTATATACGGCATTTGTGAGCATTTTCTCGGCAGAAGTGATCACCGTGTCCGACATAGTGCTCTGGTCGATATCAACACCTATCACCTTGCCTCCGTTTTCTTCCGCTGCGCTCATTACCGACCTGCCCATGGCTCCTCCGCAGGCAAAGATCACCTGTGTGCCTCCCTTATACCATGCGCTCGTCATGTTCTTTACTTCATCACTCTCTATGAAAGTATTGGCATAACAGTATTTTACCGTTACGTTAACGCCCATCTCTATGGCGGCATAATCTGCTCCCTGTACAAACCCGTAACCGAACTGGATTATGGAATCCTGGTTTGTCCCGCCGACAAAGCCGAGTTCCGTGTTCCCGTCACGGACTGCCGAATATCCCGCAAGGAAACCGGCCTGCTCTTCGGAAAACATCACGGGGATGGTATTCTCCTTAATGGTAAGATCATCTCCGGCAACATTATGCGGCTCACCGTCAAGCAGTATGAATTCAACCTTGGGATACTTCTTCTGCGCAATATATATAGCCTCTTCAAAAAGAACACCCGGACATACGACCACATCGGCTCCGTCACGTACGGCCGACTTGATATTCTTAAGATATGCATCCGTAGTTGCGCCGTCGGGTTCATATACCTTGCTGGTCTTACCCGTTGAATCGGTAAAACTTACTACTCCTTCATATGCCCCCTGGTTAAAGGAACCGTCATTTATCGTTCCCATATCCGTAACAAAGGCTATGTCTATGCCCTTACCGCATCCCGCAAGGGCAAACGCCGTTAACAGTACGGAAAGGACGTATGATATTCTTTTTGTCATAAAACCTGTTTCCTCCATCAGACCGGGATGATCACAGCTTACCGAAACGGCTGATCGACTCGGTTACAAGCTTCTTGAACAAAGGTGCGGCAGCATTGGCGGCAGCCTGTACTTCATCATGTGTGAGCGGATTCGGTGACAGTCCCGCCGCAAGGTTGCATACGCAGGAGATACCGCATATCCTCATACCGCAATGATTGGCGGCGATTGCTTCTACAACCGTACTCATTCCCACGGCATCGGCTCCGAGCGCTTTAAACATCCGTATCTCAGCCGGGCTTTCGAAGGAAGGCCCTGTAGTCTGGATATATACGCCCTCTTTTATTTTTATTGAAAGATCCGAAGCTGATGATCTTATGATATTGCACAGTTCTTCATCGTAAACCTTGCTCATATCAGGGAATCTGGTTCCCAGTTCTTCTATGTTCTGTCCTATGAGCGGATTTGGTGCGAAATTAGAAATATGATCCGTTATCAGCATGAAATCTCCGGCTGTAAGATCAAGGTTGATGCCTCCGGATGCGTTTGTAAGGAAAAGTATATCCGCGCCCATCATTTTCATAAGTCTCGTCGGGAGCACAACATCGGTCACGGGATATCCTTCATAATAATGCACCCTTCCCTGCATGCACACAACTGGTACATCGTTAACATATCCGAAAATGAACTGTCCCTTATGCCCCGGTACCGTGGACACGGGAAAATCCGCTATCTCATTATACGGAAGCGAGGATACCACCTTAATGTCATTCCCGTAATCTCCGAGACCGGATCCTAAGACAAGCGCAACCTTCGGTTTAAACGGTACCCTGTCCTTTATACTCTCATAACATTTTAAAACCTTGGAATAAACTTCATTCATGATAAAACCTCCATTTATTATTCTGACTCCGAAAGGAGTGTGGATAACAGTTCCTTGACCTTATGATAGTCGAACATATCATATGCCTCTTTTATCTGTCTTACTACAGAATTAACTTCATCCCCGTAATTTGTACCATACATTTCGTTTATCATCTCTTCGCATTTTTTCAGATTAACATTATTCAGGTTCTGCTGCAATTCTTCAACAAATCCGTGCATTAAGGAAACCTCTTCCATACCGCTCAGATCCGGTCCGCTGTCCGTGCCTCCTTCAAATGCATTCTTTGATACCAGTATTTCCTTCACATTGTCAAGTAACTCTCTGAAATCCTCAAGACATTCGTCAAGTTTCTCCCCGATATATCCCCGGTTGTTCTCCTTACCGGCAAATTCGAGTTTCTTGAAACGTTCGGATATGGCATATGCTCCTATGCTTGCGGAGCTGCTCTTAAGTGCATGGACATTTGTGGTAAACAGCTGGATATCTCCATTCATGAACTGTTCCGGCACCGCCTTCCACTTATCCAGTCCCTCATTGTAATATGTGTTCAGTACCGTCAGGTATACGTCCTCGGAACCTCCTACATTATTTATTCCCTTTTCAATATCGATCTCAAGGCTCCTGTCGTCTTTATCATTCTCCTGTTTTGCGGTTTCCTGCGCTTTCTCCGGTTTCTCTTCTTCATCCGATACCACGACTGCCATTTCGTTCGGAAGATACTGCCTTAACAGTCTCGACAGATGATAATCCTTGATGGGCTTGGCGATATAATCGTCAAATCCTTCATCGATAAGTCTCTCCCAAACATCCCTGCCAAGCTCTGCCGTTATACACAGCACGGGTATCCTGGAATTACGCCCGGCCATCTTTTTTATCCTTCGCAGCGTTTCTATTCCGTCCATTTCCGGCATCAGCTGGTCGAGAAGTATCAGATCATAATCCTCTGCCCTTAACATATCAAGACAGGCTATACCGCCTGATGCAGTCTTTGCCTTCACTTCATAATTCTCAAGAAGGCTGCATATGACCTTCTGGTTGACAAGACTGTCATCCACGACCAGAACCCTCGCATCCGGGAAGACAACTCTCTCCGTCTTCCTCTTCCTTGTATATTCGCTCTGATCCCATTCTCCGTTGAGAACATCCACTATATTAAGACACGACAACGGTTTTCTCAGTATCCTGCAATTACCGAAATCCTTATATACATGATTGTAATCGGTGATAACATAGGTCATATCCTCGCACATTGTCTGTGTCAGGATATCATAAAGCAGTTCGTAATCCTTCTCCCAGAGGAATATGTGGGTGTAGCGATGGTTCTCTATCTCATTTCTGAATGCTACCGGTCCGGCCGCATAGACAGGACTGATCTTTATATCTTCCATGAGATTTTTCCATACGTTTTCCTCATCCTTATCGTGAAGATAAACAAGAACCCTTCTTTCCATACTTTCGTCTACGGAGAGCATCGGAGTATCATCTATTATGTAGTTTGAGAATTCAAAAAGGATAGCGGTTCCCACTCCCACGACACTCTCTATCTTAAGGAAACCGTCCATCATCGCCAGGAGTTCATTACATATGGATATCTCAAGTCCGAGACCTTTAAGTGTGGCATTACGCCTCGAATCGTACTTATTGAAAGCTCCGAGAAGAGAATCAACATCCGCTTCCGGCATACCGTTGCCCGTCTCCGCTATCCTGCATTTCAGTCTCAGTATATGCTCTTCAACTATCCTCTCCGAACGTATCTCAAGAGACATGCTCCTTCTCTGATTCTGCTGTATCGAATTGTACAGCAGGTACATAAATATCTGCTTTATACCCTGTATGTCTCCAAACAGATATGTCGGGATCGTACGGTCTATGAACACGTAAAATTCGGCTCCCTCGTCCTGCATTCCCTTGGAAACATCATCTATGACATCACGCATCAGATCCCTGAAGCTGTATTTGACAGATACAGGATCCCATTTATTCGAATCCAGTTTTGAATAAATGAGGATATTATTTACTATCCTGAGAAGCTGCGATGATGCATCCCTTATGACCTCAGCCTGTTCGCGTGCTCCCGGAGTAAGATCCTCCTTAAGTATAAGTTCGTTCATTCCTACTATGGCATTCATGGGATTGCGGATCTCATGCGTCATATTTGCAAGAAATCTTATCTTGCTGAGTTCGGAATTCCTGATGGAAATGTAGGACTGCTCCTTCTTGACCTTGATACGGTTAAACAGTGCTGTCTGGTACGACACTATCAGTATCGGGACAAGGCAGGCGAACAGGAAATTGATCACCTTCTCGACAAACGAACAGTTGGTGTCCATATAATAGTTCAGTTTTTCAGTATTGTAACAGCAGTACACGAAGATCGCACAATAATAGACAAGCTCCAGTGAAACCACTATCCATACACTCTTCCCACCGATAAGGAAAAACGTGAGTACCACTGTCGATGCCAGGAAAATGGGAACACCGTTATAAATATAGCCCGTAACAAAGAAAAACATCGGGAATATCAGAAAACAGGTCACAAAACAGACCACATAGGACATAAGCCTGTATTCGGAATAACGCCATAACAAATATGTGAGAACAGACAAGATCAGAAAATACGCACATTCCGTCATGAGAACATATTTTCCGAACCGTGCCACCGGCGCCATAAGCATAACGATCAGAAGCACGGGAAGGACATACCCCACCACCAGGTAGAATTTCTTCGATTCCATAGGGACATTCTCATCATAGAGATACTTTATTATATTTTTTATCCTTTTTTCCAGTTCTGTCTTCATATCCCGGTCATCTGTCCTAATATACCAACAATTCCTTGGGCAACAGGGTCCTTAAGGATTTCTCCAGCCTGTCGATCTCTATCGGCTTACTGATAAAATCATTAAATCCCGCTTCCATAAACATTTCCCTTGCTCCGTTTATGACATTTGCGGTAAGCGCGACCACAGGAAGCCCGGCTACCGAACGATCCCTCATCGATCTTATCGCTTCAAGTGTATCGATACCGTTCATCTCCGGCATCATGTAATCAAGAAATACGATATCGATATGCTGCTTTCTAAGAACGTCGAGTCCTTCTTTACCGCTCAGTGCGGTTAACACGGTCGCCTTGTATTTCCTCAGTATGCCGCTCGCAACATTTAAGTTGGTAAGATTGTCATCGACCACAAGTATGGTAGCGTTCGGGCAGGTGAAACCGCCTTTGTTCACCACTTCCCTTGCATATGTCGAATCATTGTTGAGCAGTACGGAAGATACGTTCAATGCATGCAGCGGCCGTGTCATGACATATCCCACCTTGTTTATGGATATGGATTCGTTAAGGCTCGCTATGATAACGAGATTTTCCTTGGTGAGTTCATTCTCAAGAAATCTCATGTCACCGTAATACATCTGTGCCGAAACAAAGATATGAGAATAACTGCTGTTCATCACGCTGCTCTCGAAGGTTCTCTTATCCGGCGCCACTTCGTAATACACCTGAAGATCGTCAAGGATATTCTTAAGTACGAGGCACTCCTCATCATCTCCGACATAGATAAGCACACTGTACAGACCTGTATTGCCTATATCCACGATCTTTGCCTTATCATCGATCTGCATCGGAACGATCATCTCCTACATAAATGAGCACACTGTACAGACCTGTATTGCCTATATCCACGATCTTTGCCTTATCATCGATCTGCATCGGAACGTTAAATCCGAAATTACTGCCCACATGATAACTGCTCTTAACTGTTATCCTGCCATCCATCTTCTCTATTATCTCCTTACAGATGGCAAGTCCGAGTCCCGTTCCTTCTACCGCATTAAGTCCGTCTTCCGTAAGATCTATCCGTTTGTATAATTCAAACAGATGCGGGATATTCTCCGACTTGATACCGATACCGGTATCCTCAACTTCAGCCTTTAGGATTATTTCGTTTTCATCGCCCTCTTCGCCGCTTACTCTCAGTATTATCCTGCCTTCCTTGGTATATTTGACGGCGTTGTTCAAGATATTTATAAACACCTGCCTGAGCCTTGGTCCGTCACCGTAAAGGTATCTGGGCAGGCTCTCATCGATCTCCACAAAAAACCTCACCTGTGAATCCATAAGCCTTACAGATGACATATTTATTATTTCCATAAGCAATTTACTCAGATCAAACCTGCTTCGGTTAAGCACTATCTCCTGCGATCCGGTCTTACTCAGATCCATAACCTCATCCGTAAGTGACAGGAGCGCATTGGATGAATTCAGGATGTTATAGACGCATTCCTTAACATGATCGTTCACATCCTGATCGAGCAGCAGATCTATCGTGCCTATTATCGCATTCATCGGAGTACGTATTTCATGAGACATGTTTACCAGGAAAATATCCATGCTGACATAAGCGTTCATGGCCTCCACATGCAGCTTCTCAAGATTTTCCTCTTCCACTCTGTTCACATACATCCTGAACCGTATCGCTGCTCCGCAGCTTAATGACGTGATAAGTATCCCGACAAACACGGCAAGATAGTCCATTATCGTTTCATTTGCCATATTATCACGCATGGAGAACATGACTTCTCCGCCGTACAGCAGGATAATGTAGAAAATGATATCGATAAACGTTACGATGAATGCCCATTTTCTGGATAACAACAGCACGTTATACAGCAATCCGAAGATAAAATATACCGGAATGCAGTAAGATATCTTACCGTATTCAAAATAGATTATCGGGAAAAATACAATATTTAATATAAAGGACATGATCATGGCATGCAGTTCATATTTCCCGTTGATATTCCCCACATAAAGAGTATATAAAGCGGCAGCCGACGTTGCCACGGCTATAAGGAATGCGCGCATCGTCGGAAAGAATATGCGTATCAGGATAGTTGACATCAGCAAGGCCACGACGGCTATCATATGCATACCGTTATAGATCTTCACTTCGGTCGGAAGATCCGCATCAAAATATTTCTTTTTCAGCCCGAGAAGTGAATTCTTCATCTGTCTGTTTTAATCCTATCTGCAGCGTATTCGTAACTATCGGCATTATACAAAAATATTTCCACAAGATCCGGATCATAGTGTGTTCCGCTCCATAACTGTATCCTCTTCACCGCCTCCGCATGAGTCAGCGGATCGGCGCCTTCATTATGATTACGGAAATTGTCATAGCTGTTAACTATGGCAAGGATCCTTGCTTCAAGCGGGATATCCGTTGTCATAAGCCTGTCCGGATAGCCCTTGCCGTCCCATCTCTCATGATGATAACGGCACATATTGTAGACATATAACAGGAAGTTGTTTGAAGACACTGCTTCCGTAGCCTTTTTGCATGCTTCCGCACCGATTATAGTATGTGCATGATTGAATTCCTTCTCCTGAAGACTCAGGTCTCCCATATCGGCAAGACACCTGTCGGTCATACACAGCTTACCCATATCATGTAGCTTGCACGCAAATACGATCTTCTCCCTGTCCGAATCGGATATCGCATATCTTCCGGTCGCCACTATATCCTCAAGGAACATATCCATGTACTTCTGTACTCTTTCGCAATGTCCGGCTATCTTATGCGACCTGCTCGCAAGAAGCGAAGCAAACATTTCAACAAGCGAATATTCAAGTTCCACTATGTTCTGAACCTTATCCTTTAGAGTATTTGAAAGATTCTCATTGTATCTCTTGAGCTTACGTTCATTCTCTATCTGCTGGACATGTACATCAAGCCTCTTCCTTAAGAGTGCCGTGGTATAAGGTTTCCTGATATAATCAACGGCACCGAGATAATAACCCTCAACTTCCGTAGTGGGATCATCCTGCGCAGTAAGGAAAATTACCCGTACATCAGCAAGTCTCGGATCGTTCCTCATCTCGCTCAATACATAAAATCCGTTGACATCCGGCATGTCTATATCAAGAAGCATGATATCCGGCGGATCCGGCATATCATGCAGGAATTCAAGTGCTGTCTTACCGGCCGATACGGGAACTATCTCATATATCTCTTCAAGCACCTTCTTGGCCATGATAAGGTTAGTCATATTGTCATCCACGATCATTACCTTGTACATAGGATAACCTCCGTTTATTTTAGTCCGTCAATTCGTCTGCATCAGGTATTTCATTCCGTCTTTAAGTCCGTCGACAGTCAGTCTGTTCATTCTGAACAGTCCCTTAACCGCAGTCTCTGCCTCACGCCACGGTGCGTTGCCCGGAGCCATCTTGGGGTTTAACCACAGTATCCTTTTGAAATTCTTCTTCATGAGCTTCAGCCATTCATAACCCGACAGCCCGTCGTTCGGTCCCCTGTAATTACCGGTATCCGAATACAGTTCCTCCGGTGCCATGGCGGCATCACCTACGATTATCACCTTATAATCACTGTCTAAGTTTTTAAATATCCATTCCGTCTCTATCCAGTCGCCGAACTCGCATTCCGGCGTATTATAAAGCCTCGCATAAATGCAGTTATGAAAATAATAAGTCTTTACATCCTTGAAATGATTGGATTTATTAACCGACTGGAACAATTCGTTCAAAAGGCTGCTGTACGGTATCATCGTACCTCCCGAGTCCATCAGGAGCAGAAGCTTTACCGTATTCTTCCTCGGCCTGTCAAAAACTATCTGCAGGCATCCTCCGTTGTTGCACGTTTTATCTATCGTCCCGTTTATATCAAGTTCTGTCTTCGGAACATCAAGTCTTGTCGAGAACTGGCGCAGCTTCCTTAATGCCACCTGGAACTGCCGGTTGTCAAGCACTCTGTCATTTCTGAAATCGCGGAACTTCCTCTCTCCTATGACCTGGAACGCCGACTGGTATCCGGTCGTGCCGCCTATCCTGACACCGCCCATATGACCGCCGAGATTTCCGAACGATGAATTGCCCATTGTGCCTATCCACTGATTTCCGCCGTTATGCTCGCTCTCCTGATCCTTCTGGCGCTCTCTGAACTTCTCGAGTACCTCTTCCTTTGTCTCCTCTATCCTGTTGACCTCACCGTCGATGAGCTTCTTCATCATCTCCTGTTCGGCGCTCTGGGCAAAGTCAGACTTGTCAAGCCATCTCTTCATCTGCTCCGACACATCCTCGGGTTCCATATGAATTCCCTTGAAATAGTCGTTGAACAGCATATCGTACTTATCGAATTCATTCTCCGATTTGCACAGGATCATCCTCGATATGTAATAAAATTCCGTTATCGAGGCATGCGTAAGTCCCTTATCGATAGCATCGATAAGGGTAAGCCACTCGGAAAGCGATACATCCATTTCATGATCCCGAAGGAAGAAAAAATAGTCAGTGAACATCTATACCAAACCTGTCTTGTCTTATCATTGTGATCAGGAAAATATCCGCCTACACATTCCTGCGGATGACCGCCTCAAGATCCTCATCCTTCTTGACCACGGTACCTATGAAAGGCAGTTCTGCGCATATCTTCTCGGTCGGTATCCCGCCAAGCTGCAGCGCCCTTATCCAGTCGATGAGTTCCGAAGTCGACGGTTTCTTCTTAACATCCCTCAGATCCCTTATCTCGTAGAATGCCTTGAGCGCTTCATTTAAAAGATCCTCATCAAGCGAATCAAAATGCGTTCTTACTATCTCACTCATCAGTTCCTTATCCGGAAACGCTATATAATGGAAAATACATCTGCGAAGGAATGCATCCGGCAGTTCCTTCTCAGCATTTGACGTAATGATCACTATGGGGCGGTGCTTTGCCTTTATGGTCTCCTTTGTCTCATGGATATAGAATTCCATCTGGTCGAGTTCCCACAGCAGGTCATTCGGGAACTCAAGATCCGCCTTATCTATCTCGTCGATCAGCAGTACCACCTGTTCATCAGCCGAGAATGCCTCGCCGAGCTTACCCAATTTGATGTAACGGCTTATGTCGTCAACACCTTCTTCACCGAACTGTCCGTCATAGAGACGCTGTATCGTGTCATACACGTAAAGGCCGTCCTGAGCCTTGGTCGTTGATTTGATATTCCAAATGATGAGCTTCATTCCAAGCGATTCCGCTATCGCCTGGGCAAGCATCGTCTTGCCGGTTCCCGGTTCGCCCTTGATAAGAAGCGGCTTCTCTAACATCCTCGCAACATTTACCGCCGACATGAGCTCGTTCGAAGCTACATATGTGGCGGTACTCTTAAATCCGTTTGCATTTATATCCATTTGGTATCTCCATTCGATTTATTGATAATTTGCCTCTTATATGATAAGATATTTCAGTTGTAAAATCAATAAAATACTGAAATGAGGCAGATAATATGATAAAGGATATATTCGCTGAAAATACGCAGGTCCTCTCTTTTGAGGTGTTTCCTCCAAAAAAGGACGATGACTTCGACAATGTGTTTAAGACAATAGATGAACTTTCACAGTTGGATCCCGATTTTATAAGTGTGACCTACGGCGCGGGCGGGAGCAATTCCAAAAAAACGCTGGAGGTAGCCTCATATATCCAGAACAAAAAAGGGATCGATGCCCTCTGCCATATGACCTGTGTCGGCTATACCAGGGCTGACCTTGACAGGGCGCTTGACGATTTTGACTCTTCTTCGCTTAACAATGTCCTCGCGCTGCGGGGCGACAGACCGGCATCAATGTCCGATGAACAGTTCAATAACAGGGAATTCATGTACGCCAATGAAATGGTAGAATATATACGTGATAAAAAAGGAACCACCGTCTGCATAGGAGGTGCCTGCTATCCCGAGAAGCATCCCGAATCGGATACTCTCGGAGCGGATATAGAAAACATAAAGCGTAAGGTAGATGCAGGGCTTGATTTCATGACCACGCAGATGTGTTTCGATAACGAGCTGTTTTTAAGATATTTCGATCTCCTTGATAAAAACGGGATAACCGTACCCGTGACCTGCGGGATCATGCCTATAACAAAAGCCAATCAGCTCGGCCGTTCGGTCACGCTCTCCGGCTCCTCGGTCCCAAAGACATTAAGTGACATCATCGCCCTGCACGGCGACGATCCCGATGAGATGTTTAAGTACGGAACAAAATACGCCGCGGACCAGATAACAGATCTTAGGTCGCACGGCGTAAACAGGATCCATATTTATGCAATGAATAATCCCCGGACCGTCAGGGCAATACTTGAACAGTTATAGGTCTATACCCTGTCCCATCCGAATGATCCGTTCTCATCCCTGCGGTCACGAAGCATAAGATCGCGTACCGCTTCGGCTGCGGGTTTATTCTCAAACAGGATGAGATTTACCTGATCTATAATGGGAAGGTCGACTCCGTACTTCTCGCCCAGGGCCTTGGCAGCCTTGGCGGAATACACTCCTTCCACTACCATCTTGACTTCTTTCATGGCCTCATCCATAGTCTTGCCCTGTCCTATAAGGATACCGGCGCGGCGGTTCCTCGAATGCATGCTCGCACAGGTGACTATAAGATCGCCTATACCGGTAAGCCCTCCGAAGGTCTCGATCCTTCCTCCCATGGCTACACCCAGCCTGCTTATCTCGGCTATTCCTCTTGTAATGAGCGCAGCCTTTGTATTATCTCCGTATCCGAGTCCGTCGGCTATTCCGGCAGCAAGTGCCACGACATTCTTAAGTGCCGCTCCAAGCTCCATTCCGAGCACATCCGAACTGGTATATATCCTGAAATACTCATTCATGAACATATTCTGAACGTATTGTGCGGTTTCCTTGTCATCGGCTCCGGCCACGCAGGTCGTGGGTATGCACTTTCCCACTTCCTCGGCATGTGATGGACCGCATAATACCGCAACACGGCATCCCGGTATCTCCTGCTTTATTATCTGCGACAACGTCATCAGGGTCTTCTCTTCCACACCCTTGGCAACGCTGACTATAAGCTGGCCTTCCGTTACATATTCCGCCATCATCTTGGACGTGCTTCTCGTAAACGGAGACGGTACGGCAAGCACGAGCATATCCTTATCCCTGCATGCCTCGCTCAGATCCGTGGTAAAGATCATATCATCCGCAAGCTTTACACCGGGCAGTTTTTCCAAATGCTCATGATTTTCCCTGAGCATATCTATCTCATCTTTTATTACAGACCATATGGTAACCTCATGTCCGTTATTATGAAGCACTACCGAAAGTGCCGTTCCCCAGCTTCCCGCACCGATCACAGCAACCTTTGCCATTATATTGATCCTCCGTTATTCCGTCATCAACATTTATTCTAATCAGCTTCCCTGTTTACGTCTATCTCCGGCTTTCCCTTAAGATATGTCTTTCGCTCATTACCCGCTATCAGCCTCTTTATATTTTCCTTATGCCGGTAGATCGCCATAACGGTAAGTATGCCAAATACGATATAATACTCGGTAAGCATAGCCCTGTTTGAAGCCTCAGGGAACCCGTATGCGCCTCTCTCTCCGAAGATGACTATCGCGATGAACAGCATTATATAACCTACTATGGAACCGAGCGAAACATAATTCGTCAGGAAAAATATCACAAGGAACATACCGAACCCTATTACCGGCACCATGATCCCGTATTTAACGAGAAAACAGTATGAAAGCGACATTCCCAAAGTTGCCGCTATTCCCTTGCCGCCTTTGAAATTCATATAAAACGGGAAATTATGTCCCAGGATCACGCCTGCAGATCCGTAGAGTGCGAGCAGACATATGCTGTCCGGATATCTGTTCTGAAAAATGAGCTTTATGACAAGCACTGCCGCTATACACTTAAGAGCATCTCCGAGGAGCACAAGAACACCGTATTTCTTCCCCATGGTCCTTAAGACATTGGTGGTACCTGCGTTCCTGCTGCCGTAATCCCTTATATCTATTCCTTTAGCCTTGCCTACAAGATAGCCTGTCTGGATAAGCCCGAACGCATATCCTATCACCAGGCATATTATGCGTTCCATTATTTCTCGCCTCTCTCCCGGATTATGAATTTAAGAGGTGTACCTCTGAAGCCGAAGGCCTCCCTGATCTGATTCTCGATATACCTCGTATATGAAAAATGCATGAGTTCCTTATCGTTTACAAAGATCACAAATGTAGGCGGCTTGACCGCTACCTGTGTCATATAGAAAAGCTTGAGCCTCTTGCCCTTATCGGCGGGTGGCTGCTGCATAGCTACCGCTTCAGTCATTATCTCGTTAAGGACTCCCGTCTGTATCCTCATAGAATGATTTTCAACTACCATATCTATCATATCGAACAGCTTATTAAGACGCTGCCCCGTTTTGGCTGAGATAAAGATAAGCTCGGCATAGGGCATATATGACAGCACGGTCCTTATCTTTGTCTCGTATTCTTTGGCTGTCTTATTGTCCTTCTCAACCGCATCCCATTTATTTACGGCTATGATGACTCCTTTGCCGGAATCATGGGCTATACCGGCGATCTTGGCCTCCTGCTCCGTGACACCTTCGACCGCGTCTATGACAAGCACAACAACATCCGCGCGCTCTACCGCACCGACTGTACGTACCACCATGAAATGCTCGAGTTCTTCCCTGACCTTGTTCTTGCGCCGAAGACCTGCAGTATCTATAAATACATACTCCCTGCCGTTCCGCTTAACGGGAGTATCCACTGCATCCCTTGTGGTTCCCGCTATATCTGACACGATAACACGGTCTTCTCCAAGGAGCTTGTTTATTATCGAAGATTTACCCACATTGGGCTTACCTACGATGGCGACTCTCGGACGGTCGTCTTCTTCCTCGCCGTCCGCATTCTCGGGAAACAGTGCAATTACCTGATCGAGCATATCTCCAAGCCCCATCATGTTTGCTGAAGATATCGCATAAGGTTCGCCTATGCCAAGATTGTAGAACTCATAAACATCATTACCGTACTTTTTGATATCATCGACCTTGTTTACGGCCAGGATGACCGGCTTCTTGGACCTTCTCAGCATGTCGGCCACCTTTCCGTCCGCATCCTGAAGGCCCTGCTTTACATCCACCATGAATATTATGACATCGGCCGTATCGATCGCTATCTGTGCCTGTTCGCGCATCTGCGACAAAATGATATCCTTGCTCTCGGGCTCTATACCGCCCGTATCTATCAGCGTAAAATCATGATCGAGCCATGACACTTCCGCATATATCCTGTCTCTTGTTATGCCGGGTGTATCCTTTACGATACTTATCCTCGAGCCCGCAAGCGCATTGAAAAGCGTTGACTTGCCGACGTTCGGACGCCCGACCACAGCCACTATAGGCTTACTCATATATCTTCTCTCCCAAAACCGCTTCTATAAAATCCCATCCGCTTGATTTTACAATATCTGTCTGTACTTGTAAAGTTTCGGACAGCTCAAAAACATGCATATCATCGAGGAACACATCCTCTCCGCTGCGCAGCACACACTGCGGCAGAATCAGGCATTCACCAAGCTCCCTGTCCTTTAACTGAGCACATATATCCTGCCCGGTGAGAAGTCCCGCAACAGTTATGTTCTCACCGAAGAAATCATTCCTGATCGTATATACCCGGATACGGATACCCGGGAGCATCCCCTCAAGTTCATCAGCCATCTTCTTTATGAAAGGTGCCGCAAGCGCGCCTGTCGCAACGGATACATCCCTGTGCCTGTCACATATCTCCCTGTGGTATCCGATGTATGCCTTAAGTTCTTCCAGGGCCTTGGCAAATTCATCCATCAGAAGCCTTAGCATACCGACTCCGTTCTCAAGCTGCAGATATCCGTCGTAGCGCTCCGCCTCCGGCAGTTCCCTGTCCGCCAGAAGATAGAACTCATCCGATGCGTGTATAAAATGGACACCGTATTCCTCATATGCGATCTTCTGGTATTTTTCTATGATATCTATAACGGATACTGCATCTTCCTTAACAAACGGCTCCAGAGGATACAGTCCGTCACGGTATTTAGACAGACCCACCGGAACCACCGATACACTCTCAAGATCAGGCAGGTATCTCATAAGATCGGATATGCTCCTCTCAAGCTCGGCGCCGTCATTTATGCCCTTGCACAGAACGATCTGGCCGTTCATGACAATACCCGCTTCGTACAGCCTGTCAACCTTTTTGAGAGCCTCGCCCGCAAAACGGTTATTTAACATCATGCATCTTAATTCAGGATTGGTTGTCTGAAAAGAAATATTGATAGGTGACATGTGATACTTCACGATCCTGTTAAGATCGTGATCGCTCATGTTGGTAAGCGTAACATAATTCCCCTGTAAAAAAGAAAGCCTGGAATCATCATCCTTAAAATACAGGGTTTCGCGCATTCCCGGCGGCATCTGATCGATAAAACAGAAGATACATTTATTGCAGCACGATCTGTAACGGTCCATCAGGCCGTTATCGAATTCTATCCCAAGATCCTCATCCGGATCCTTATCTATCTCGAGCACCCACTGCTCTCCGTCAGCCTTCTCTATAAGAACCTCAAGATAATCATCCTGACACAGATACTGATAATCAAAGATATCGTCCAGGGACTGGTCATTTATCGCAAGAAGACTGTCTCCGGCACATATATCCATTTCTTCGGCGATACTGTTTGGTTGTACTCTTACGATCGTATGCTTCTTCATACAAAATTATTATCAGTTCACTCCGGTGGATCCGAACCCTCCGCGGGCTTCTCCTTCATCGTTTGCCTCGGTCTCAATGAATTCTATGACCGGCTGGTGCTTTATGATACGGAACTGACACACACGGTCATTGACATGTATCTGCGTATCACGTACCGCATACACGGGCATCATCAGCACATCCCTGCTGCTCGTCTTCCCGTAGGACTCATCTACCACTCCAACACTGTTCGTCTGGATGATACCGAAATTTTTAAATGTCGAACTTCGCGGAGCGATAAGCATTTCATATCCGTCCGGCAATGACATCGATACACCGAGGTTTATAAGATGAAAATCACCCTTCTTAAGGGTTATATCTTCGGCAGACCTCAGATCGATCCAGTCCGACTTGCCTTCGATATATGTAAGCTTGTCTATCTTATCTGATATGTATGTTATCTTTATCGTTTCCTTCATGATAAAACCTCACATTCATGTTTATTCGTAGTAGTCCGGGCAGTGGATGACCGGTGTGAGCGGATCCTTGCTGCTTATGGTATCCTGTACATCGATCACGCGCTGGTTGCTGCTGCCCTTCCATCTGAGCTTAACGTCCTTCTTATCGACCTCAAATTCGCCGTCAACAAGTACATCCAGATATTTTACTATCGGAAGATCGTAGATATTCTCCCAGTCCGAGCCCGTATAAAGCCATATCGTCTTATTCGGGTACTTCTCCCTTATCTCCTTTGCGAGTGCCGTAACATCCATAAGATTGGCCGGATGGAGCGGATCTCCTCCGCTGAACGTTATCCCCGATATATAATCCTTGTCAAGTTCGCTGAAGATCTCCTGCCTGACTTTATCGTCGAAGGGAAGTCCCCCATCGGGGTCCCAGGTCACGGGATTATGACAGTCCTTACAGCAATGATCGCATCCGGCAACCCAGAGAACGACTCTTAAGCCGTCACCGTTTAACATATCATCCTTTGTTATATTGTGGTACCTCATCCTGCGGTCTTTCCCAATTGATCCCGAAACTTATCATGCCGGGAATCGGTACTTCCTCCCAAATACACAGATTATTCCTTAAACATAATACAGGGCATGCCGGTTCCGGCTCACCCATACT
>ONRZ01000142.1:0-4838 GCA_900320345.1 uncultured Lachnospiraceae bacterium
GAAGAGACCGACCGTTTTAATTCAAATGCCGGGATAACAAAATACATCATGCTCGGAACAACAAACCGCTCTGATATGGATCCGAACGCTTATATAGGGATAAACAAAGGACTAAAAGACTATTATGGCGACAGATATCTGGATATAATGCCATATGTCGAATTCGGCCCCGACGGTGTCCATCTTACAGAAACTTCTTACAGGAAAATCGCCGGAGCCGTATATGATAAACTGAGATCTATGGGGTATTTATAAGACAAAAGAACCGTCTCTGCTTATTGTTTTGTGCTCATGCCTTATCGTTGACCGGATCGGTCAGAGTTGATGACCTTCTTCATCGCTTCAACGGCTATCCTGATCGCTGCCGAAGTATCCTCACTCATCTTCTGATCAAGGCCGGCTTTTTCGCGCTCCTGGTTCCAGATAACATGGAAGCAGGAACCCGCTCTGCATCCCCTTGCCGAAGCTATAACGAACAGGGCGGAGGATTCCATTTCGGATGCCTTGACACCGAGGCGTTTCCATGCCTCCCATTTACTTAACAGTTCATCAGATACCGGCATCGATTCCGGCGAATGCTGTCCGTAAAAATAGGTGCATATTCCATGGAAGTATGCTCATATCTTATGGCCCCCGTAGCTATGACAATATCTCCCGACTGAACATCCACATCTATTCCGCCGCAGGTACCGCAGCGTATGAATGTGTCCGCTCCTATATGATGCAGTTCCTCGACCGCGATCGCAGTCGACGGACCGCCTATTCCCGTAGAGCACACGCTGACTTTTTCACCGTTTAAAAATCCTGTGTAGATATTGTATTCCCTGTTATACGCAACCTGCTTTGCATCGTCAAACAATCCGGCAACCGCAGCGCATCTTCCGGGATCACCCACAAGGATCACATACCTTCCGACATCACCCTTTACACACTTGATATGAAACTCCTTCTCCAGTTCCTGCATGCTGAAACCCTCCCTTATATAATTTTCTGTAAAAAATACAGTGTTTTCATGGATCCATGATAAACACTGTATTTATTAACGATGCCTCAGACCGGAATCGAACCGGTACGAGGTTTAACCCTCGCAGGATTTTAAGTCCTGTGCGTCTGCCAGTTCCGCCACTGAGGCATTGCGCAAAAAATAGTATATCTTAAATATCAGTTATCGTCAATCGCATTTTTTGCATCCACACAGAACTCACCGTCCTTTACGGTAAGCTTAAGACTGCCGCCGTCCTTAAGGCTGCCGAACAGTATATCATCCACAAACAGAGGCTTTATGTCATTTCTTATGATCCTGTCGATCTCACGGGCTCCGAACTCATAACTGATGCCGCGCTTAAGTATAAGCTCCTTTGCTTCCTCATCCACATTCAGGGTGATCTTCTTCCTTTCAAGCATGATACGAAGTTCGTTAAGCTTTTTATCCACTATGCGCTTTGCCATGTCATCATCCATGCCGTTGAATATGACTATCTTGTTAAGCCGGTTCCTGAATTCCGGCTGGAAGGTCTTCTTTACCTCCTCCATGAGTATGCCGTCATCCTGGTAACCTGTATTAAACCCGATGCTCTTTTTGCCTATCCTGTTTGCACCGGCATTTGAAGTCATTATGAGCACCACGTTGCGAAAATCCGCCTTGCGTCCCTGATTGTCCGTAAGCGTTGCATAATCCATGACCTGGAGCAGAACGCTGAAAATATCCGGATGAGCCTTTTCTACCTCATCCAGAAGCAGCACGGCAGAAGGGTTCTTGCGAATTTCCTCGGTGAGCAGACCGCCCTCCTCGTAGCCAACGTATCCCGCCGGCGCACCTATGAGCTTAGCCACCGCATGTTTCTCACCGTATTCGCTCATATCAAACCTTATAAGCTTGACCCCAAGTTCCTCCGACAGGCTCTTTGCCACCTCGGTCTTGCCGACACCCGTAGGACCCACGAACAGAAGGTTCGCAAGCGGTTTGTTGTCCTCAAGCAGACCTGCACGTGAGAACTTGATGGCGTTGACCACCTGTCCTATAGCCTCATCCTGGCCGAATATCCTGCCCTTTAGCTTTTCATCGAGCGTGGCAAGTCCGGCAGCATCCTCATTTTCCACGGTTTCAAGAGGAACCCGGCAGATCTTCGTAAGCACCTCGGTAACTGTCTTCTTATCAACCACCGGTGCTTCCCCTTCCTTAAGATTAAGCTTCCTGTACGCTCCCGCTTCATCCATCAGATCTATCGCCTTATCAGGCAGGAAGCGCTCATTTATATGCTTTGCGCTCATCGTGACTATGTACTTTATCACGTCTTTTGCGTATATTACCTGATGGAAATCCTCGTATTTAAACTTAAGTCCTTCAAGGATATTAACCGCCTCTTCCTCGGTCGGCTCCTTGATATCAACATTTGCAAACCGTCTTATAAGGCTCTTGTTCTTTTCAAAACGCTTCTTATACTCATCATAGGTTGTTGCCCCGATAAATCGTATATGACCGTCCGTAAGATAGGGTTTTAACATATTTGCCGCATCGTGCCCGCCCTCGCCTATCGCACCGGTCCCGGTGATATTGTGTATCTCATCTATGTAGACTATCGGCTTCTCTTCCTTGCTTATCTCGGAAAATACCTTCTTAAAACGCTTCTCGAATTCTCCACGATACTGTGTTCCGGCCACCATCGCCGCCATATCAAGAGCAAATATTCTGCTCCCCTTAAGCGGCACGGGTACATCGCCGTCATTTATCTTCTGTGCAAGCCCGTATGTGATAGCGGTCTTACCTACTCCCGGTTCTCCGATATGCAGCGGATTGTTCTTATCCTTTCTGCACAGTATCTGTATCGTGCGCTCAAGTTCTTCCTCGCGGCCTATCAACGGATTTTTATCATCGAGCATATCGTTAAGACAGGGAGCATACTGTCTCCATCCGCTCTCCTTATGCCGTGTATGCTCATGTTCATCACCGGTATTCTCCTGCTTTTCATCACTGATAGCCGTAAGCGTGCGAATAAGTTCGGTCTCATCCACGCCCTGTTTTTCCATAAAATAAACAGCATAACTGTTCTCAAGCTTCCAGATCGAATGGATGATGTGCCTTATATCGATCTCTTTGCGTCCGCCGTTTACAGCCTGTTCGCCCGCATACGCAAGGGTATAGGCCACTCCGACGGACAGTTCGGGGGTATCGGTTTCCGACTTGTCTATATATTCATCGGAGTAGTTCTCAAGATCATCCGCCAGCGCGCTTATATTGCCTCCGCATTCCTCAAATGCAGCCCTGAAATCAGGATTATTGCACATAAGCAGCATAAGTATCTCAGGAGTGACATACTCGTAATGATGCTCTGTGGCATATATTATCGAATCCCGCAGTATTGCGGCAGCATCACTTGACAGGTTCATATCATGCTTCCTCCACCGTCATGCGAAAAGGAAATCCCTTCTCCTTGGCAAGTGTCATGGCCTTGCCGATCTTGGTAAGTGCAATATCATAAGGATAGGTCCCGACAGCGGCCCTTCCGTTGTTATGTACCATGAGCATAAGGGCCTCCGCGCTTGCCTTATCCTTATTGAATATCGTCTCGAGCACGTTCACCACGAATTCCATGGTCGTAAAATCATCATTCAGCATGATGACTTTAAAGTGCTTAGGTTCCCTTATATTGTCGTTTATCTTTTCTCCGGCAGCTTCTCTCGGGGCTGCCTTTGATCTTCCAAGTCCGAATAATCCCATGACTTTTTCTCCCATTTCCCGGTCGGATACTTTCCTTTTACTTCCTACCTGAACTCATCCTGTCCGTCCTGCAATACAGCACGAATCGTATCGGTCTCATACGCCGGATTCAAGAACAGGCCTGCGATAAGTCCCGCGATCATGCCGCCTATATGTGCGGCATAATCAATGTTTGGTATCGCAAAACTTGAATATATACTGAAAAACAGTGCGAGCAATATGCGCTGCTTAGGTATTTCAAAACCCTTGACCTTCCTGATGGCAAGGCATATTATGACTCCCATTATGCCATACACCGCACCTGATGCACCTACTGCCGTATATCTTACACCCGACACCTTTTCATACAGATACGACACCGCATTACCGGCAATCCCCGAAAGCAGATATGCAAACGCAAAACGCACGTGACCGATCCTCTTTTCAAGCAGATCACCTGCCGCATAGAGCATCACCATATTGCTCAGGATATGCTCGACACCGCCATGAAGAAAAATGGCTGTAAACAGGCGATATACCTGCCCCTTTGAGACCAGATCGTAATCCATCATCCCAAACACCGTCGGGATCGGTGCGAGTAATACGGTCAGTCCGAAGACCACTGTGTTTATTATGACCAATGTCAGTGTGACCGGCGATACTTTCCGGCTTATTTCAGGTACCACTCTTCGGCATCCTTCCTGAGTTTGTCAAATGAGTCTTTCTCCATATAGATCATGTGGCCCGAAGGATAATAAGTAAACTGAAGATTCTCCTCCCTGTTCTCGTTTATGAAAACATGGTCGTAAACCCATTCGGCCGCATAGAAAGGCGTCGCTCCGTCATAGTAACCGCACAGCACCCATACCTTAAGGAAAGGATTCCTGGACATGCAGTTATAAATAACTTCTTCCTGCGAAACATATACCCCGTCCGGCAAAGACCACTTCATATTCACGTCAAGGGACAGCGGCTCAAACGGTCTGTCTGTCTCAAATCCAAGCTCCTTTGTCAGATAATCCTGATAGGAATTCAAAAGAGCTATATCAGACGAAGAACTGGAAGGATCACTGGTTCCGTCTTCGATAGATCCGGCAGTGACCGGCCCTGTTATACGTCCGTCCAGTCTTCCGATCATAAG
>ONRZ01000142.1:4870-5303 GCA_900320345.1 uncultured Lachnospiraceae bacterium
TATATCAGACGAAGAACTGGAAGGATCACTGGTTCCGTCTTCGATAGATCCGGCAGTGACCGGCCCTGTTATACGTCCGTCCAGTCTTCCGATCATAAGCTTCTCATCTTTTAGAAGTTCCTGTGCAAAGTCGGAAAGTTCTATCCTGAGATTGGAACTTAAGACAAATTCTTTGGACACTCCGATATATCCTGCAAGCTTGCCCGCAAGCTCGTCCTGCTTGTCCTTATCCATCTTCCTTCCCATAAACAGCGCCGGAACATATTCACTTTCCACAAAAGAGCGTACTTTCTCAAGATAATCTTCAAGCTCCATGTCCTGATATTCCTTATCAAGCTTGCCATGATACCAGGCATCGGCCGCAAAGGTCGGAACTTTCATCGCATAGGGCAGATCGTTCCCCCCGTGATCTTCGAGTGCCATATAATTGTTG
>ONRZ01000006.1 GCA_900320345.1 uncultured Lachnospiraceae bacterium
CAGTTCCACCACTCCTATCCCTTTATCATCCTTTGCAAAATTCCTTGTCTGTTCAATAAATCCTCTGAATGATCTCACTAACATTTCCGTTCTCCTCCTTAATAATATGTAATGCCCCCTCCTTCTATGTCATAAGGCATCCCCCGCAAGCGGTCCGCCCTTATGACGAATCGTCGGCGGCCAATCTATGTCATAAGGACTCCACCACTGCGTGGTACCCCTCATGACGAATGTCTGGAACCATCCTGAATTATGCTTCGCATAATGGTTCCTCCTCTAATTCCTGAATGATATAAATGCGGGTACCATGACTATGATCAGCACAACGAGCAGCATCATAAGCATCGGGAACAGCAGCTTCGTACCTGCTTCTTCGTCCGCATCTTGCGGCAAATCCCTCATAAGCACTCAGCTCCCCCAGTCCTTCATTCATCCGTCCCTCGCATATGAGCATTTCCTCATACAGATACCTCTTCTCTTCTCCTTCATTAAGCTTCCTCCTGTAATCCCCGCACAGCTTGCTTATGATGCCCCTTGTGGTAAGCCCCGCAGAATAGAACAATACAAACTTATTGACCATTCCGGGATAATCCGCGATCAGCTGTTTATCCCTGTCCTTTACCCTGTTGTCAAGCTCCTTGTCTTCCCTGATAAACAAACCTGCCGACAGGATAAGTGTCATCACCATCAGTATCACTGCCCCGTTATCATGGAGCTGCTCATATCCTACCCTGATATCCCCGGCCTTGTCGGGAAGCCTTACATATTCCTCAGTCCTTGTCGCCTCATCTTCTTCCCTGATCAGACGATCCATGAACTGAGCCAATGTAAGCTCATTGTCCGTTTCATCCGGATATATCCTCGCATAGAAGTCGATCTCCTTAAGATAATCCTCGTAAACAAGCTCAACATGTATCCCCGTAAGCACACCCGCGCTTATATCCTTATCTTTTCCCAGTCTGTCAAGCCTCTCCCTGTCTATCACACCCCTGTTGTTTATAAGGAGCGGATCATCGGTCCGCCATGCCAGCCTGAACGGATATCCTTCTATAGATGCCGGGAAATACATATCCGAGCAGATCCTGTCAAGCGATCCGTTCTCAAGGAGCACCGAGTCATATATGATCTCCTCTGTCTGTGCCGCCATGGCATCAAGCTCCTCATCCGTGTACTTTCGCTCACTTATTTTGACCTCTATAACATCGGATCCTCCGTGATCCTCATCGCTTACCCTTAGCTTCACCCTCTTTGGCTCCTCCCCGTATCCGTTCCTCATGATACGGTTTCCGCCTATGAGTTCATTTGTTCCAAGTTCCTTAAGTTCATACATAAATGTAAAGAATGAACCCGCACAGACAACAAGCAGTGCGACCATGAGCTTATGCATTACAAATTCCGAACACGTCTTAAGTACATCGCCCGACGGATCGGTCTTCCTGATACCCGACATCATCCTCTCACTTAGGAACCGTGAGGTGAATCTTATTCTTTTATCCTGCGGCATTGCCTTAAGCACCGCGGCGGCAACAAGAGCTGTCACCATCACAGATCCGTATAAGATCAGCATTTTCTACACCTTTATATCCGTTATTTTTCCCGAAAGAACATACGACGCTGCATATATCAGAAGACATACGGTCATTATGATGATACCGGCAGGATTATGGTACAGTACCTTAAGGAAACTCCCGCTTGAAAGCCTCAGATACAATATGATCCCAAAGGGTATGATGCACATTATCTTCTGTTCGTATCTGCGTCCGGACAGGATCACCCTTATCTCCCTTTCCGTTTCATCCTTTTCCTTCATTATCCTTACCGTTTTACCTATGATGCCCTTAAAATCCCCTCCGTTACGTTTGGCTAAAACAAATATCTCCGAAAAATCCGTGATATCCTCAACATTGGCCCTCTTTGCAAAATCACTCAGTATGTTTTCAAACGGCTGGCCGTTTTCAAGCATCGAGAAAAAATAGTCAAGTTCCCTGACGATGAGGCTCTTATTTCCGTACAGCCGCACCATGTCCTTTCTTGCTTCATAAAAAGCGTTTTCCACCGAATAACCCGCCGAAAGGGCAGAGGACACACTGTCTATCATATCCTGGAACTGCATCCTGAGTTCCGACCTGCGCTTTTCCAAAAGGTCTCTCCTTATCCTTCTCATAAGCACTATCCCTGCCGGTATAAGTACAAAAAAGGCATACCACGAATCATAAAACAGATATGATATGAGAAGGGCAAGGGCCCCTATAACAGCGAAATACCTTATCTTCTCATTTACCGTCATCCTGTATTCATCATAACAGGCTGCTTTTATGCTCTTTATCCCGTCTCCCTTATTCTTACGGATCATATTCCGCGATCCCCGCTCTTTTAAACTTTTCCGTATTCTTCATATCTTTCATCTTCCTAAGTTCTCCCGTTACCCTTCCCTGCTCTTCTCCGGTTTCCTCAAAACCGTAGATCAGATCTGTCTGTATCTCACCATCCTTTATCCCGGTCACCTCCCTTACTTCCAGAAGGCGTCTGCTCTTATCCCTCAGCCTTCCGAGATGTATGATGATATCTATGCCTGATGCTATCTGCCTTCTGAGTGCCGGAAGCGGGATCTCGGTGTGTAGCATCATCATGGTTTCAAGCCTTGATAAAGCATCCCCCGCGCTGTTTGCATGGATCGTTGACATCGATCCGTCCTGTCCCACGTTCATAGCCTGCAGCATGTCTATGGATTCACTGCCCCTTACCTCGCCAACGATTATCCTGTCGGGCCTCATCCTGAGGGCTGTTTTGATGAGATCTCTTATGCTTATCGCATTGCAGCCCTCCACATTTGCATTCCTTGCTTCAAGAGACACTAAATTCTCTATTCCCCGTATGATGAGTTCGGCACTGTCCTCTATCGTTATTATCCTTTCGCTCCCGGGGATGTAACCGCTCAGTACATTCAACATTGTGGTTTTTCCGGCTCCCGTGCCCCCGCTTATCAGCAGGTTGTACCTTGCCTCTACCAGCCTGCTCAAAAAACCGAGGACCTCCTTGGATACCGAACCCGTCTCAATAAGCTTATTTCCGTCTATCGGTGTCTTCGGAAACCTCCTTATCGTAAGGATCGGTCCGTTCACTGCTATCGGATCGAGCACCACGTTCACGCGGGATCCGTCTTTAAGCCTTGCATCCACTATCGGAGAAGCCACGTTCACCGTACGGTTCGCTCCCGCGACTATCTGCTGTATTATGTCAAAAAGCCTCTCCTTACTGTCAAACCTGCGGCCCGTATCATACAGACGCCCGTCACGCTCTATAAAGATCGAATGCATCCCGTTTACCATTATCTCCGTGATCCCCGGATCATCTATCAGTTCCTGCAGCACATCGAGCCGGCGCATCGCATTGAACACTTCCCTGCGTATAGCCAGTTTATCCGACAAACCAAGGGATACCTGCTTATTCTTAAGCCTTATCTTCTCATCTATAAGCCGCAGGACCTCTTCATCATCGATATCAAGCCTTCCCTCCAGCTCCCTCTGTACTTCCTTTCTTATCTCCTGCCCGGCTTTATCTGCAGATCTGATATTCTCCATACCCGTTCTCTCGTATGAGTTCTTCCTTTTCCATCCCGTCTGAAGCATTTGCGGATATTATCTCCTGTCTTACATACCGCCCCAGCATGCTGTTCTTAAGTCCTCCGATGTTTGCACCCATGTCCTCAAAATACGGGAACCTAAGCTTCTTAAGCCTGCTCCTTATGTTCTCCGCGTCCGGATATCTCGATAAAACATGGTCAAAATCCTTCAGCTTGGCCATTGCGACCGCATCCTTCCTTACAGGCATGTAGATATCGGTGCAAACGTTCAATATGTCAAACGCGCCGCGTACGGCATCCGAGATATCAAGTATCACAGTCCCAAACCTTCCCGTCTCTGCCAGAGTTCCGATAAGAGACAGCCACATCGACGGCTCTGTCTCCTGTATCTCAAACGGGGATCTTGCAGGCAGCAGGATATTCAGCTCATTGATCTTCGCCGTAAACCGGGAAAGGATCGACGGCAGTTCCCCCGGATGAAGGGAATACTCATAAACAAGATCCGCAAGGGAGTACTCGCTCCTTAAATCAAACAACTGTGTAAGTCCGTTGTAACCCTCCAAATTTATATACAGTACCGGTCCGTATTCCCCGAGTATCTGGCCGAGCGTCAGGGAAAAAGTGGTCTTAAGCGTATGGCTTAAGGGAGAATACACCCCGATCAGCCTCATTCCCGTGTTTCTCTCGATATCCTTTACTATCCTGTGGGCCGCCCTTATATCCTCGCCTAACGCATTCACGATACAGGCTGCCGACTGATATTTATATATATAGCCCGGATCCGTAACTTCCCTGTTCTCCGAAAGGATAAACTGCCTCTCCGCGATCGCGGCATAACCCGGTGCTCCCCTTTCAAAAGCATCCGCATAAAAATCTTCCTGTATCAGAAGAAGCGATATCTCCTTTCCGGAAAGTGCCGTGCTAAATACCGACGGATCCGTATATGTCATAACCTCATAGCCGCAGTCACTTAAGCGTATGTACTCCGCCAGTGCCGCACAATAATCCCTGTCCCGGTCACATATGACCAGACTCTTACTGTTCAATTATTCTCTCCTGTGTCTGAAATAAATAGATTGATATATGTATTTGATCTGCTCTTACTATGATGTAGAACGTGACTGCATTATATGAAACCTGCGTCAGTTTGTAAACCCGATCCGGACAGATTTTTAAACTTTGTGCAAACCTGCCAATGCTTATCAAAAAAACCACCCTCACAAAGAGGGTGATTTTTGTATGTTTTTTACAAATGGATTTTTACTTCCCCGCAGACCGCTCTCAGTCTCCCCTGTGATCGAACACTCTCTGTGTCTTCTTCTCGGATCTGGGCAGGGTGTTAAGCGATACGACAGCTACCTTCGGTGTTACATTGAACCTTGACTTGACAAGAGATCTTATCTTATCCGCAGCCATCATAAAATCAACTCTGCCGTCGGCCTCAGCCGTTATCATGATTATGTCCCTATTACTGTTATTATCGTGTGCGATATCGATCTTGTACTCACTGGATACCCCGTCCACACTTCCGAGTATCTCTTCAACCTGGCTCGGGAACATGTTGACTCCGTGTATCTTGAACATATCGTCGCTCCTGCCCCTGATGGTATCAAGCCTCGGATATGACCTGCCGCAGCTGCACTGCCCCGGCAGTATCCTCGAAAGATCGTGTGTCCGGAAACGTATGAGAGGCGCCCCTTCCTTGACAAGCGTGGTTATGACGATCTCACCTTCCTCGCCGTCCGGCAGTACCTCCAAAGTCTGCGGATCGATGATCTCGGTATAGAGGAAATCGTCAAATATATGCATACCTGTCTGGTCAGGACAGTTTATACCTATACCCGGTCCGTAGATCTCCGTCAGTCCATAGATATCATACAGCTCTATCCCCAGTTCTTTTGCGATATAGTTCCTCTTGGCCTCGCTCCAGCGCTCAGATCCGATGATCCCCTTCTTGAGCTTTATCTTATCCTTAAGGCCCCGCTTGTTTATTTCCTCGGCAAGCAGTAGAGCATACGAAGATGTGGCACAAATGACCGTAGACTCAAGGTCTATCATCATCTGAAGCTGTTTCTCGGTGTTTCCCGGGCCCATGGGGATAGCCATTGCCCCCAGTTTCTCACAGCCGGCCTGGAATCCTATGCCTGCTGTCCACAGGCCGTAACCCGGCGTTATCTGTATCCTGTCCTTTGATGTGATACCTGCGATCTCATAACATCTTGCAAACATTGTCGCCCAGTCCTCAACATCCTTTGCCGTATAGGGGATTATCACGGGCTTACCCGTTGTTCCTGATGATGAATGAATGCGCACTACCTTCTCATCGGGCACCGCCTGTATCCCGAGGGGATATGCATTCCTTAAGTCCGCCTTATCGGTAAAAGGGATCTTTTTAAAATCCTCCGGTGTTGAAACCCCGGTTATACCGGCCTTCTTATAAACCTCACTGTAATAATTCCCGCTGTCTATGATCCTCTTTATCTGAGCATCAACCAACTCAAGCTGCTTTTTGCTTATCTCCATCACTGGTCTCCTTTATACTTTTCTCCGGTCCTTAAACCTTCATTGAATGCCTCTGTATTTATGTCAAGATATTTAGCCGGAACGCTTCTTTTTATCTGCTCTGCAAGCTCCGTACCGTCAATGCCGAGTTCTCCGATCCCGCAGGCGATCCCGAGCATGATGATATTGAAAAATTTAGTCGATCCGAATTTTAACGCTGTCTTATCGGAATCCGCAAACACACACTTATATTCTTTCTTAAGATATGCTGTCATGTCACTGCCGTCATAACCCGTATCCTTTACAGATTCGGTGACCGGCTTTACGGGTACGGTATTTACAATAACGGTCCCGCCCTTTTTTAAATACTTGAGATTCCTTACCGCCTCTGCGGGTTCAAATGCAAGGATCATATCCGCCTGTCCGAAAGGGATGAGCGGTGAAAAAACATCGCTCCCGATCCTTACATGGCTTGTCACCGGACCGCCTCTCTGCGCCATTCCTATAGTCTCCGCGGACATTACCTTTTCTCCCATGTTCATGGCCGATGCCGCTATTATCCTCGAGGCAAGCACCGTTCCCTGTCCTCCGACACCGCATATCAGAATATTCTTATTCATCCTCCTATCGCTCCTTTGGGACAGACATTTTTGCACAGACCGCAGCCCGTACAGAGTGTGGTATCTATCGTAACATTTCCTTCCGAGATGATAAGTGCCGGACAGCCTGTTTCATGTATGCATTTCTTACAGTTCACGCATTCCTCCCTGTCAATGGCACATTTCTTATCGGATCTTTCGATCGCAATGCAGGGTGACTTAAAAATAACGGCCTTGACTCCCTTTTCCTCAAGACACTCCTTAACAGCCTCTACACTCCTTTTATGATCCAGAGGATCCGTTGTTATGATCTTCTTAACCCCTGCTGCCTCAAGGATCTTTCCGATATCCGCCTTTACCGTGTTCCCGTTTGACAGATTGAAACCCGTACCCGGATGCGGCTGGTGCCCCGTCATCGCAGTCGTGGAATTATCAAGAATGCAGAGTATGATATCTGCTTCATTATATACCGCATTAACGACTCCCGTGATGCCGGATGCGAAAAATGTCGAATCACCTGTAAAAGCAAAGCAGGCAGTATCCTCATTTGTATGCGAAAATCCCTGCGCCATCGTGATCCCCGCCCCCATACACAGGCAGGTATCCACCATATCAAGCGGCATGGCATTTCCGAGGGTGTAACAGCCTATATCACCGCAGAATATGCTTTTTCTGCCCTTAGCTGCCTGTTTTACGGCATAAAACGATGCCCTGTGCGGACATCCCGCGCAAAGCACGGGCGGTCTTGCGGGAACCTTGGGTATATCGGACTTATCCGTATCTTCCTCTTTACCCTCTGTATCAAGGAAGGCCCTTAAAACTCTTTCAGACAGTTCAACGCTGTTTTCTCCGTTATGTGCCACTCTGCCGTTTATCTTGCCCGAAACCTCCGTATCAAGATGGTACTTTCCGACAGTCTTAAGTATCTGTTCTTCTAAGTAAGGACTCAGTTCCTCGATGCATATGGCTTCCTTAACGCCTCTTAACGCTTCAAGAACAAAATCCTCCGGGAACGGGTATGCCGTTGCGATCTTTATAAGCTTTACTTCCTTAAGGTCCTTAAGCGCTTCCTTTACATAAGCATAACTGATACCGGATGTCACCACCGCTTTTTCGGATATGCCCTCAATACTGTTGAAACGGTATGAAGACAGTTCTTTTCCGATCTTTACGTTTCTTTCCTCTATGAGCCCGTGATTGATGTAAGAAAGCCTCGGGAAGATCACCCACTTTGAACTGTCCTTTACAAAGCCCTCGCATCCGGCCGGCCGGTCGTAATCCTTTATATCCACGGACGCATAGGCGTGGCACACCCTTGTGGTAGGCCTGAACAGCACAGGTGTCTTATACTTTTCGGAATAGTCAAAAGCATCCTGTATCATCTCATATGCTTCCTCTACCGATGAGGGATCAAAAACGGGTATCCTTGCAAAATCCGCAAACCGCCTTGTATCCTGCTCCGTCTGGGAAGATATCGGACCGGGATCGTCCGCGCTGACGACTACGAGACCTCCTTTGATCCCCACATACGCAAGAGACATGAGAGGATCCGATGCAACATTTAAGCCGACCTGCTTCATGGTGACAAGAGCCCTTGCACCGCTCATGGCTGCCGCCGCCGCTCCTTCAAGAGCGGCCTTCTCGTTTACCGACCACTCAAGATATACTCCTTCATGCTTTCTCTTGTATACGGTTTCGATTATCTCGGAAGACGGCGTTCCCGGATAGCCTGCGACAAAGCTTACTCCTGCTTTTAAGGCACCCATCGCTATCGCGCCGTTCCCCATTATATATTCCGTCATTTATTCTCCTCTGTTATCTTATTTTTCTGCTCTGTAAGTTCTGATACTCCCTATCTTTCCCTGTACAGCAGTCCGAAGGTACCTTTGCCGCAGTTAACGGCTACCGCGGGAGCTGCAAGACGGAAGTATATCTTATCAAACTTCATCTTTTCATCTATATATGCCCTGATATACTCCTTATCGCGGTTGGTAAGACCTACATAGGTCACGAACAATATGCTCGTATCTATGTTATTGTATGGCATGAGAACGGAATCGATATACTTTCTCCATGCCCTCTCCTTGGATCCGAAATATACATTTCCTATCTTAAGCTCACCCTTTTTCATGACAAGTACGGGTCTTATCATGAGTGCACGTGCAAAATTGGCCGCCCTGTTACTTACCTGCCCTCCTCTTGCAAGAAAATCAAGCTCATTTACAACGAAGCTCGTATGTATCTTGCGGCTGTAAGTCTTTACGGCCTCCCCGATCTCGGCAGGGGATGCCCCTTCTTTTGCAAGGCGGCAGGCTTCAAGTACCACAAGTCCCTGACCGCTTGATAAATGCCCGCTGTCAACAACGGTAACATTGTCAAAAGCCTTCGATGCTTCGACAGCCGCCTGATATCCGCTGTTTTTTATCTCCGACGAAATGCATATATGAACCAGGTTACTTGCCGTTATCAGCTTATTTGCGAAGAAGCTCTCATGCTCCGATACATCCGGTGCACCTGCTCTTACTTTATGATCGGGATTTTCCATATAGCTTAGCAGCCCGTCGGTATTTATCTCCATCCCATCCCTGAAGATGCCTTCGTCGGTAAAGACCTTATGCGGGATGATCCCTATATCATATTTCTTTATAAGCTCGGAAGGCAGATCGGCAACACTCTCCGTCGTTATACCTATTGTTTTCTTGCGCTCCTGCGACTGCATCCAGGACATCGTCTCTTCGACGATCTCTTCCTTATCTCCTACCGTATGCACAAGTTCTGTGGGAAGCAGGCGGTAGAGTTCCCTTTCAAGCGCGTCACCGCTGACCGGCTTCTCAATATAACCGTCAAATCCTTCCTTCCTGTATAACTGCCTGTTCTCTTCCCCTGCATTCGCGGTAAGGGCTACCACCTTCGCATCCTTACATCTTCCGCCTGTCTGGGTCCTTATCCTGTGATGACATTCGATACCGTCCATCTCGGGCATCAGGTGGTCCATGAAGATAACATCGTACTTATTGTCAAGTGTAAGCCTGAGTGCCTCTTCTCCGCCCGGTGCCGTATCTATACGGATCTTCGTATCCCTTAAGAGCTTGGTGACTACAAGAAGGTTTGATTCATTATCATCAACCACCAAAAGCCTTGCCTCCGGTGCCTCAAATCTCTGCCTGTATTTCTCTCTGGTATTGGTGACATGTCTTCTCTCCATATCAAGTTCACCGATACCCTTATCCTCGACCACTTTCTGCGGTATCTCGATAACAAAGGTTGTTCCCTTGGTATAGACACTGTTTACGCTTATATTACCATTCATAAGGTCTGTCAGTTCCTTGACTATGGACAGTCCAAGTCCCGTCCCCTCTATATAGCGGTTCTTCTCTTCATCCACACGCTTAAAGGCACTGAACAGATAAGGTATGCTCTCCTTCCTTATGCCTATGCCCGTATCCTTGACAGAGTATATGACCTTCACTTCATCGCCTGTCTTTTCACCGCATTCAACGGACAGGGTGACAGAGCCTTCCTTCGTATATTTGATCGCGTTGTTGATCACATTAATAAGTATCTGTTTTATCCTTACCTCATCGCCGAACAGGCGGGCAGGTATCTCGGGGGCAACATTTACATGAAAATCAAGTCCCTTATCCTTTGCCCTTATCCACAGCATCGCAACTATCTCTGAAAGCATATCCCCGGGATTATAAGCAGCCTGCGTAAGTTCCATCTTTCCCGACTGGATCTTCGACATATCCAGGATATCGTTTATCAGATGCAGAAGTATCTTGCCTGCTGCCTGGATATTTGCCGCATCCTCTGCGACCTCATCAGAGATATCCTCCCTTAGGATCATTTCATTGAGACCTATGATCGTATTTATCGGTGTACGTATCTCATGGCTCATATTAGAAAAGAACTGATTCTGGGCCTTACTCATCTCCTCAACCTTTATTGCCTCTTCTCTGGCCTTGTTATTCTCATTCTCAAACAACCTGTTCTGGAACCATACCATTACATAAATGACAATACCCACGGTTATTACGGATACAAGGGAATCGTACAGGCTCATCTTTGATGAATGGGGTATGATAAATTCGGGATGAGAGAAACTTATATAGTATTCCACACATGCCAGCAATGTAAGGATCGTAAGCATGACAGCGCGCCATCTTCCCGTGAGGATCATACCTACATATAAAAATGCCATGGAGAACCATAAGATCGAACCGCCCCTGACTCCGCCGCCGAAGAAAAAGGTGACCGGAAGAATGACAAATATCGCGGCAATAACTACGATGACCCTGCAAAAACGGATCTTACCCGCACGTATCAAAAAATAATTATATATGGGTGCAGCGACAAACCCGACCGCTATCACTATTATCTCAACTATATTCTCTCCAAGGATGATATCGGCAATGAGCACGATGAACAGTGCTACTTCGATCATTCCCGTCAGCATTATGAACTGACGATCCCTGAAATCATACTTATCGCCCTGTACCAGACTTGCGAATTTTCTAAGAAGGTTCATCACGCTTCACCTCCTTCCGTGTTTCCTCCAGGGTTGAATTCCAATATAAACGGTTCTTCGGATCTTCCTCCCGGTTCAAACTCAAGGACGGATGAAGACTCCTCCTCTTTATTTGCATTTTCCGTATCTATATCCATATCAAGATAACCCGCAACTGCTTTTACGGTTTTCCCGTAAATCTCCATAACCTTTTCATGCATCTCGCCGGTTATGCCCTTTCCGCCTTTCTTAGCCAGCATCTCAAGACTCTTTGCCCTCTCCGACAGATCGTCGGCACCTATCATCCTGGAAGTACTCTTAAGAGCATGTACGAGGATTTCATAATCCCTGAAGTTACCGCTCTCAAAATATCTGTTTATTTTGGATCTCTTTGCTGGTGCCTCGGTCACGAACTGTTTGAGCAGTGTATTGTACAGCTGCTCGTCACGCTGCGAATAACGAAGACCCGATGCCGTATCTATACCGGCTGCCTTAAGATCCTTATATCCTCTCTCTTCACCATGGTCACTCTCCAAAACAGTTTCATAAACTATAGACGATTTCGGGAGTACACGTTTTAAGACTCTCTCAAGTTCTGTCAGTTCCACAGGCTTGCTCACGAACCCGTCAAAACCTGCCGACAGGAACATCTCTTTTGCGGTGCTGACCGCATTTGCGGTAAGTGCAACTATGGGCATATCCCTGGATATCACGGTCCTGTCCGCTCTTATAGCCTTCATGGCTTCTATTCCGTCCATACCCGGCATCATATGATCCATGAACACGATATTGAAGGCTCTCTCCCTGCATATCTCCACGGCTTCCTGTCCCGACAGCACGGTAGTTACATTCATGCCGTAACCCTTGAATATCCCCTTGGCTACGGTAAGGTTCATAGGTTCATCATCAACTACCAGTGCCTCTATGCCCGGGCAGCGGATCTTCACTGTACTTTCTTCATCGCCCGGATCGGCATTAAGTACTGTTGTGACAGGGAAACAGTAGAACGGCTTCTTCATGATCTTAGCCTTTGATCCCTTTGGCAGGACAAAATCATCATCCGCGACTACGACTACGACCATTTCCTTTGACAGTTCCTCAATATATGAAGGATCGCTTTCGTATTCCTCCACCGCTATGAACAGATGTGTCAGCTTTACCGATTTTACCAGCCAGTGAAGGCTCTCCACATTATCCACCCTGTGCATCTGTACTCCCAGACCGTGGACAATGTTTCCGACCATGCGGTTATAGTATTCCCTTACGTTAGGATTGGGATATTTATCAAAATGCAGATATGCTCCAAGACACAGGCTTTCCCTGTGTGCAAGCGACATGCAGCCTTCCGGATCCACAACCTTCTGCGGAATGGATACCCTTACCGTTGTTCCCTCACCAAGAGTGGATTCTATGGTCATAAAACCGCCAAGGGATGATACAAAGCCCGAAACTATCGGAATACCCAGACCCAGGCCGCCGCCCATCCTCGAGCGTCCGGAGTCCGCCTGATAGAACCTCTCCGATATACGTTCCAGTTCCTCGTCGTTCATGCCTATACCGGTATCCGTTACCTCTATGAAAAGATTGATCCCGTATTCCTGTTCCACAACGGATATCCTGACATAGACACCGCCTTCCCTTGTATATTTAAGGCCGTTCATTATAAGATGCCACAATATCTTCTTCAGTTTATTCACATCGGTATTCAGAACGGACGGTATGGCCGGGTCGATGTCTATTATAAGTTCTATCTCCGGACGTTTGTAAGGACGCAGCTGCGATACCAGATCGTTTAACACGGATGCGATCATATAATCCTCGTCATTGCGCACCAGGATATTTCTGTCGATCTCCGAATAATCAAGGATGTCACTTATCTGCTCGCCGACTCTTTTACCTGCTTCCTGTATGGATCTAAGATCGGCGCTTAACTCCCCTTCTCCTTCTTTTTCAATGCACACACCGGTCAGTCCCACAACCGCATTAACAGGTGTTCGTATCTCATGTGATACATTTGCCAGGAAATCATCAAGCCTTTCGGTCGCATCCTTCAGAAAATCTATCTCCTGCATGGATTCTTCCAGCACCTGTGCCCACTTGTCTATTATGATCCTTGCGATCCATCCGGACATAAGGATCATCGCTACGTGAAGCATCGATCTGGTTATGATGAGTGCATCGAATTTAGTACCGCTGTATGCCATATTAATAAGCTCATAAGCCATCGTCAGAAAATAAGTTATCTGACACAGGGTTATGAGCTCCTTGATACCGGTCATTGTATACAGTATGATAACTGCGGTCATAACAACCGCAAGATCAAATGTACTCGTTTCATGTATCCCATAGAAAAAAAAGGTTCCCATCATAAGCAGGGAATACATCCACAGCCTTCCGTGCGGACTTAATACCTGCCTTATATGTGCCGTCCAGCTTACAACCAGTGAGATCGCTATCAGGACAAGCGCCCATTTTTCCCATGCTAATAACAGCGACTCTCCTATGAGGATTATCGAAAAGATGGTATAGGCGATCAGTATCATCATGTGTGCGGTTTTAAAGAGTTCGTTTTTTTCGATATTGTGCTCGCCCATATCAATGCTCCCTCATATTAAAGTCCTTATCCTCATCTATCATCTTCAGCATGATATCCGCAAATCTCGGATCAAACTGCGATCCGCTTCCCTTCTGTATCTCGCTCCTTACGATATCCTGCGGCAGCGGTTCGCGGTAACTTCGCCGGCTGGTCATAGCATCGTACGAATCGGCAACGGCGATTATCCTTGCTTCCTCGGGTATGGCATCACCTCTGAGATCATCCGGATATCCGCCTCCTCCGTATCTCTCATGGTGCCACCTTGCTCCGTCCGCAAGTCTCGGCTTATCCTTAATGTTCTTAAGGATCTTGGCTCCCATCACGGGGTGAGCCTTGATCAGCTCAAATTCCGCATCGGTAAGCTTCGCCGGCTTGTTTATGACCGCATCGGGAATACCGATCTTGCCCACATCATGCAGAAGTCCCATCATGTATATGTCACTGAGTCTCTGACCCGTATATCCGAACCTTCTTGCTATCTCACTCGAATACTCCGCTACCCTGGCCGAATGACCGTTGGTATAAGTATCCTTGGCATCTATCGCCATGGCAAGCGCCTTTACTATATCGAGAGTGAGGTTCTCATTTTCCTCTGTCTTCTTCTCAACTTCTTTTGTCAGATGATTCTGAAGGAAGATAAGCTCCAGTGTATGCTTGACACGGAGTATAAGGGTATCGGGAACTATAGGCTTCCTGATAAAATCCATCGCCCCGAGTGCCAGACCCTTAGTCTCCGTATCCTCGCCTTCGTCGGCAGTAAGGAAGATGACCGGTGTCTTGTAGGATCCTCCGTTTAATTCCCTGAATCTTGCCAGTGTCTCGAACCCGTCCATCTCCGGCATCTTGACATCCATAAGTATGAGGTCCGGTTCGTTATCCTTCATAAAATCAAGAAATGCCTGTCCCGACTGCAGGGCTGTCACTCGCATATTGTTCTTGCTCAGCACATTTCCGGCGATCGTTAAATTGGACATATCATCGTCCACCACCACTACCCAGTCAGGCCTGTTTTCTTCTTTATGCGGATTGTTATGCTTATCCTGGTCTATACTCTCGGCTTCCACGCTGAGATTGGCAAGGCCGTGATATTCATCATTTTCCCAGGCGATGTTTATCCTGTTTATTACGCGCTCAACATTGTATTCGTTTATCTCGGGCAGCAGCAGGAAGAAATGGTTCTCTCCTATCTGCATCATTATATCGCTGTTCCTTAAGGAATCCTGCAGAAGGCTCCTTACGCGCTCCAGAACCTCCGTCTTTTCGGCAAGATTAAGCTGTTTGGTTATATGAGCGGTAAAAAGCAGCTTATATGCCGTACCCTGATAGCGGTCCATGTAACGGATCATGTAGCGGTAGATATTGCCGAAGGCTTCCTTGCCCATCCACATCGCACTCTGCGGTACGTTTCTCTCTTCAAGGATATGCGAAAGCGTCTTAAGATCCATGTCCTTCGGGACATCCAGCTCATCAATGAAGTTCTCGGGCGAATACAGCATATATCCGTGCTTGCCGCCGTTTTTCACAAGATAGAGAGTCCTGTCGGCAAGCTTGAAAAGTTCGGCAAATTCATCTCCCATCTCGGGTACCATGACTGCGCCTATGGAAGCTCCGAGAGGTATACCCATCTGTTCGCCCATGATGCGCTTCGCTTCTTCAAGCATTTTCTCATTTATAGTCCTGGTATAGTCTGCAAGCTCCTCTTCATCGGTAAGCCCCTCGCAGAATATAAGGAATTCGTCTCCTCCTATCCTGCCGAATGTTCCGTTACCCTTAACGTTATCCCTTATTATCCCGGCAAATGCCTCAAGTACCTGATCACCCGTATCATGTCCGTATATATCGTTTACAAGCTTAAAGGAATCAAGATCTATGATACAGAGACATCCCTTCGACCTTAGGCACAGTTCGTTCATGCGCTCATTGGTCGCCGCTTTGTTAAGAAAGCCCGTGAGCTTGTCAATGGTCGCCTGTTCCTCGAACTTTAACATCTGTCCGTGAGTATTGACGATATTTTCCACACGCCTTATGAGAATATCGGGATTGAACGGCTTCCTTATATAGTCGGATACACCCATATCGAAGCCCTTGCTCTCGGAAGCGCTGTCTTCATCAGCGGTAAGAAAGATCACAGGAACCTTCGGGATACTAAGTTCTTCCTCCATTACCCTGTACTTCCTGAGCGTTTCAAACCCGTCCATCCCGGGCATGTTGATATCAAGGAGTATAAGATCGGGCGCACCTTTTTCGCGCACGTAATCGATAAGTGACTGTCCCGAATTAAGAGCCGTCACCCGCATATTATTACTACTGAGAATTTTCCCTGCGATCTTTAAATTAGATATGTCATCATCAACAACAACGATCCAGTCTGCCATATATTATCCTCAAGTCTCCCACATCAATAGTCTAAATGATTTATCCTGAGTTTTCAATAAGCTTACTTTCCGATTATCTTGACGGGATAGCTTTTCCCTTCGGTCTGTATCTCCGTAAGTTCTTCATATGCACTGAAGATATCTTCATCGACATATTCGTACTTCTCGGGGGTCACTCCGTTCTCGAGATTCTCAATGATCTTGCGGACTCTTGGGCCATGGAGCGGATTACATTCCCCTATGCACGATATCTTTCCGGCACGAAGATCATCTATGGCCAGCTGGCTCACACCGTCAAATGATATCACCATGATCTCGCCTGCCCTGATATTGCTTCCCGCCTTACGGCCTGCGGCTTCGATCGCTTCAAGAGCACCGAAAGCCTCATTATCGTTTTCACAGTAGATAACATTCACATCCTTATGCTTGGCAAGCATCCGCGCCGTCGCTTCACGACCCTTGGCCTGAGTGTATTCACCCGGCACTTCATCGAGCAGATGCCAGCCGTTCTTCCTGACCGCATCCTTAAGTCCCTTGGATCTTCCTATCTGCGCCGACGACCCTATGGTCCCCTGGATATCCACTATGTTTATTTCATCCTGTTTTATCCTCTGCCTGTCGCAGTATTCCTTAAGCCATGCACATGCCTTGGCTGCTTCAAGTTCAAAATCCGAGCCTACCCAGCACGTAAACAGTCCTTCGTCACTGACCGCCACCTGTCTGTCAACGATTATCACCGGTATCCCGGCATCCTTTGCTTCCTCAAGCACCGTGTCCCAGCCGTCCTCCGTAACGGGAGCGACCACGATATAATCCACTTCCCTCTGGATAAAAGTACGTATGGCAGTTATCTGATTCTGCTGCTTCTGCTGAGCATCCTCGAAAATGAGCTCATACCCCTTATCTTTGGTAAATGTGTCTATCATCGACTGTGAATTGGCCTTGCGCCAGTCCGATTCCGCTCCTACCTGTGAAAAACCTATCGTAATGAGTTCTTCACCCTGTGCCGGAGCCGCATCGGATCCTTCAGGCTCTTCTGCCGCGGAACAGCCCGCAAATACGGCTGTCATGCATACGATCATTAATAAGATTATACTCTTTGAGATAACTGATTTCATATCAAGTATTATACTAAATTTTCATTTATGAGTACACAATTTTGCTGTTTTTGACTATATCAAAACTGCGGGGCCGGATCAGCCCCGCAGTCTGTCATGATCATGTGTCTGTTATTTCTTTACTGCTCTCTTCTTCCTCGCCATTACTACCGACTGGATAACAAGGAAGATACACAGCATTGCCGCTATCGTTATACCTGTCCACCATGCCTGGTCAAGACCTGCAGATGATACGATGTTCTGTATCGTACTTAAGGACAGCACACCGAAGAATGTACCGATGATGTTGCCGACACCGCCGGTAAGCATCGTACCTCCGATGATCGAAGAAGCGATCGCGTTCATCTCGGCTCCCTGTGCATGCGTTGCAGCACCGCTGCCTACATGAAGGAAATATACATATCCGCCGATACCCGCAAGCAGTGAGCACAGCATGTGTGACATGAACTTCGTCCTCTTAACATTGATACCAAGCATAAGTGCACTCTGCTTGTTTCCTCCTACCGCATAGAAGCTTCTTCCAAGCTTCGTCCACCTTAACAGGCAGAACATGAGGATAACTATTATCAGTGCCACTATAACGCCTATCTCAACATATGCATTTACATACTTACCGAGTTTGTTCACGGAACCCATGCCCGGAACGATTATCCTTGTATCCTTAAGAGCCACAAAACTCTCATTCTGCACATTGAAGGGGTTCGTGTTTACTATCGTAGTCATGCCTCGCGCAAAGAACATACCGGCAAGGGACACGATGAAGGGCTGAATGTCAAGGTAAGCTACAAGGAAACCCTGTACCAGACCGTAAGCAAGTCCTATACCTATAGCGATCAGCATTGAAGCCGCAACGTTTCCGCCCTTGTAATCAAGATATACCGCACAGCTCATACTTACAAGAGCCGTAACACCACCGACCGAAATATCGATTCCGCCGGTTATCATTACTATACTCATGCCGCATGCGAGTATGATGAGCGCTGCATTTGCATTTAAGATGTTGAAGAATGTCTGGGGTTTAAGGAAACCCTTACCCTGGAATACTATGGCTCCTATATACATCAGGAAGAAGACCACTATCGTTATCGTAAGCAGAAGACCGGTATCGGTCATGTCCTTGAATTTCTTGGAAATATTCGACATTTATACCGCCCCCTTTCTTGAGTTCATCTTCTTGATGATCTGTGACATCTTATCCCTTACTACCGGAGCGCTGAACACAACAAGAAGTATAACGACAACTGCCTTGTATGCCGGAAGGGCATCCGAAGGAACCTGGAACTTAAACAATGTTGTCGTCAGCATCTGTATAACGAAAGCACCTATGATCGAAGAAGCCATATTGAACTTACCTCCGCCAAGAGCATTTCCGCCGAGAGCAACCGCAAGGATCGCATCCATTTCTATATCCTTGGCTATAACCGAGTAGTTTATCGAAGACAGACGGCTGACCTTTATAAGAGCTGCAACCGCTACGCAGGCTCCCAGTATAACGAATGTAAGCCACTTGATAAATACGGGATTAAGTCCGTTAAGCCTTGAAGAACTCTCATTTATACCTACCGCCTGTGTATAAAGACCGAGGTTTGTAAACTTAAGCACGAGAGTTATGATCACAACCATTGCCGCCGCTATAAAGAACGGCGTCGGGATAGGTATCCCGGGTATGAAACCTCCGTAATATCCGAACTTGGGCTCGCTTATTATCGGAAGCTCGTTATTGTTGATCCATGCAGCTATGGAACGTCCTGCCGTATAAAGGATCAGTGTTGCTACCATGGGCTGTATCTTAAATATCGATACCAGCGCGCCGTTGAATGCTCCGAATGCCATTGCAACCAGGCAGCTTATTATAAATGCAACAAATATCGGCATCCTTAAAGTATCAGGCCTCGTATTTGTACCGCACAATGCGCGCAGCAGCGTACTTCCTGCTATGGCTATTGCTGCACCGACCGAAATATCCTGTCCGCCTGAAGCTGCCGTTACCAGAGTCATTCCTATGGCAAGTATGGCAAGCTCGGAGCCGTTATCAAGGATGGTCATAAGGTATCCCGATAATACAGGATTTCCTGCACTGTTATATCCCATTGTGATCTTGAAGAAACTCGGATCGGCAACCAGATTGAACAGCAGCAGTATAAACATGGCTGCAAGCGGGATAAATATCTGATTCTTAAACAATTTTCCGAAAATATCGGTTACATTCCTATTCTTTCCGATGCTCATTTCGCCTCGTCACCTCCCGCTATCGTACTCATGATCTTGTTCTGGGTCAGATCCTCACCCTTGAGCTCACCTACCACTCTCCTGTCTCTCATGACTATCAGCCTTGAGCAGGTACGAAGCATCTCGTCTGTCTCCGACGAGATAAAGGTTATGCTCATTCCTTCGCTTGCAAGCTTAAGTACAAGCTTCTGGATATCAACCTTGGTACCGACATCGATACCTCTTGTCGGCTCATCAAGGATCAGATAATCGGGATGTGTGAGCAGCCAGCGTGCAAGTATGCATTTCTGCTGATTGCCGCCCGAAAGCGATTTGATAGGTGTATCCGCAGATGCTGTCTTTATGCTCAGTGCCTTTATGTACTCATCGGCAAACGCATAGGCCTCTGCTTTTGTGAACGGCTTGAAGAATCCCTTCATGACCTGAAGTGCAAGGATTATGTTCTCCCTTACCGAAAGATCGCCGATTATTCCGTCAACCTTACGGTCCTCAGGCAGATAACCGATACCGTTCTTCATGGCATCTATCGGTTTCTGTATCTTAATGATCTTGCCGTCTTTCTTAACCGTACCCGAAACAACTCTGTCCGCACCGAATATGGCCCTTACGCACTCGCTTCGGCCGGAACCGAGAAGTCCCGTAAATCCGTTGACTTCACCCTTTCTTATGTTAAAGTCAAACGGCTTGATACCTTCCGTACTTGACAGGCCTTCCGCTTCAAACAGCGGCTCTCCCTTTTCATCAATGTGAGAAGCATTCTCCTCGGTATGTATATCTGAAAGATCATCCAGTTCCTTACCAAGCATCTTTGATACAAGCTGGAGCCTCGGAAGATCCTTGATCTCATATTCGCCTACTAACTTACCATCCCTGAGTACCGTTATCCTGTCGCATACCTCATATACCTGATCGAGGAAATGCGTAACGAAGATGATACCGACTCCTCTGCCCTTAAGCTCCCTCATGAGCTTGAAGAGCTTCTGAACCTCCTGATCATCCAATGATGATGTGGGCTCATCGAGGATAAGCACCTTACAGTCCATATCCACCGCACGCGCGATAGCAACCATCTGCTGTACCGCTATCGAGCAGCTACCCAGCTGCTGTGTTGCCCTGGCGGGAATATCAAGTGACTTGAGCATCTTATCCGCGCCTTCGTTCATCTTCTTCCAATTCTGATATATATCATCCGAACGGCCGATATACATGTTCTCCGCTACTGACAGATTCGGGCACAGTGTTATTTCCTGATACACGGTACTGATGCCCATATGCTGCGCATCCTGCGGCGAACGGATGCTGACTTCCTTACCTTCAAGCTCTATCGTGCCGTTGTCCTTGGTGTAAACGCCGGTCAGAACCTTGATAAGAGTTGATTTTCCGGCTCCGTTCTCTCCCATGAGAGCATGTATCTCACCCTTTCTTAAGGTAAAATCAACCCCCATAAGAGCCATGACTCCGGGGAAGACCTTATCTATCCCTCTCAAACTCAGCAAAGTTTCATTAGCCATATCTCCTGTTACCTCCAAATAATACCATCTCATAATAACGCGGCCCAAGCATCTTTAAGTATTCACTTTTTCGACGCCTGCGCCGCGCTTATATCACTTATTCATTTCTGTTATGATAAGAGATTAGATACCGTACTTATCAACATCTTCCTGAGTGATGGTTGTTGCATCGAAACCAACCTCGTTCATAACGATAACCTTCTCTGCGGGCTGCTTGCCTGCCTGGAGATCCTTGATAACAGCATCGATGTATGATGACTGGAAAGGATTGCACTGTCCATCATAGTTCCAGTTCTGTGCAAGAAGCTCTTCAAGTGCCCACTTGTTGCAGTCAAAGCCCATTACGATAACGTCCTTGCCTACGCCGTGAGAGATGTTAGCCTTGTCAAGAGCTGCAACAGCACCCTTAGCCATATCGTCGTTCTCAGCATAGATTACGTTGAACTTTGTGCCTGCATCGATAACTGACTGAACGATCTGCTGAGCGTTCTCTGCGTTCCACTCTGCTGTCTGCTGTGTAACGATGTTCCAGTTGTCTTCTGCTGCAACCTTCTTATCAAGAGCGCCTGAACGTCCCTTCTGAGCTGCTGAACCCATAACACCCTGGATATGGATCACATTGTACTCATCAAGCTTCTGCTCTGCAAGCCAGTTAACAGCGGTCTCGCCTTCCTTGTCCATATCGGAAACGATCGAAGCTGCGTAAAGGCTCGGATCTGCATCGATGGTACGGTCAAACAGGATAACCTGGATACCTGCATCCTGTGCATCCTTGAGAACCGAATCCCAACCTGATGTATCAGCTGCTGAAAGGAGAAGATAATCAACACCGTCCTGGATGAACTTCTGAGCTGCTGTGATCTGCTCGTCGTTCTTAAGGCTGTATGCGAATGATGCTTCGTATCCGTTAGCCTCTGTGAAAGTCTCCTTAAGGTCCTTATCGTTAGCTGTACGATATCCGGACTCGTTAGGATCGTTGTTGATGATACCAACCTTGATAAGGTCGCCGCTTGCTGCAGGTGCCTCAGCCTCTGCTGCGGGCTCTTCTGCTGCGGGCTCCTCTGCTGCAGGCTCTTCTGCTGCAGGTGCCTCAGCTTCCTGTGCTGCCGGAGCTGCCGGAGCTGCTTCAGATGCAGGTGCTGCGCCGCCGCATGCGGTAAGTCCAAGTACCATTGTTGCTGTAAGTAAAGCTGCTAAAACTTTCTTCTTCATAAATAATTCCCTCCTACGAAAAAGTGATAGATTTTTGTCAAGGGCTATTCCTTTGACGATATTATCCTAACTCTTTTCCTTCAAGAGGGAAATTAACAAATAACGTTTCGTGGTTGGATTTTTTATCTCCGAAGATCAGAAGGTTGATTTTTTTACGATGCGGGTAGGATTTTCTATCCCTGTCATTCTTCCAAAGCGCTAAACGTTTCATCCGCAGGCAGCAGGACCGTGACCACGGTACCCTTATTGAACTCGGAGTCTATATGGATACCGTATCTGCTCCCGAACTTAAGCCTTATACGCTCATTGACATTATATAGTCCGAATATTTCGGCTTCTTCCCGGTTCCCGCCCGCGTCGGCTTCATTTTCTGTCTTTTCACCGGCATTTATCTTCCTGTTTATCTGTTCGAGCCTTTCTTCAGTCATTCCGATGCCGTTATCTTCTATATATAAATAGATACATTTACTCTCAACCTTGCCGGTAATGGTTATGCAGCCTCCGCCCCTCTTGTTCTTGATCCCGTGATAAAGAGCATTTTCCACAAGGGGCTGGATCGTTATCTTGGGGATACTGGATATGTATATCTCCTCCGGCACATTGATGCTGTAAGTGAGTATATCCTGATATCTGACCTGCTGTATCTCAAGATAACTGCTGACATGCCTGATCTCATCTCCTATGGTCACTATATCCCTGCCCTGTCCGAGTGATGCCCTGAAGAAGTCCGACAGGCTTCCTACCATACTCACGACCTTGCTCTGATCGCCGGCTTCGGCAAGCCATATTATAGTGTCAAGTGTGTTGTACAGAAAATGCGGATTTATCTGAGCCTGAAGAAGTTCAAGTTCGGCTACCCTCAAATTCTCCTGTTCGGTTCTTACCTGCGATATAAGGGTATTTATCCTCTCGATCATCTCATCAAGCGACCGGCTTAATACTCCAAGCTCCGCTCCCGTATCAAGATTGGCCCGTACGCTCATGTCACCCCCCGCAACCCTTGCGGTAACACGGGAAAGTTCCCGCACCGGGCTGGTGATCGACTGAGATATCATGTATGTGATATATATGACCATTACGAGTATGACAAGAGCCGCGATGAAAGAATACGTAAACACCTTCTTATACAGGTTCTGCATCTCGTTCTTGACCTGCTGCATATCCTGGATCTCATAGTATATGAACTGCAGTATCGTTTCCCTTACAAGACCGGTAACTATCTGCACGTCATTTTCCCATATTTCTATGTTATCCTCGTATTTATCACCGGTATCAAGATTATCTCTGATACGTGTGGTATAGGTACGCAGATTGTTCAGGTATTTGCGGATATCTTCCAGTCTGTCCGCATTTTCGCTGCTTATATCCACCTTCTCATCAAGAGAATCCACTACCCTCGTAGCCTCATTGAGCATATCTTCAAGTTCCGATTCTTCATAGGATTTGCTCTCGACTATGACAAGATATGTTTCGTAATCAAAGTCCTTCTTGAAATCAAGACTGAACTCACTGGCTTTTCCGGCTGCATCTATGATCTCGTTATAACGCCTGTTCTGAGATACCAGCGTAACGACGCAGATGCCCATAAAGACCAGTATGGGCAGGATAACGATAACATACGAATATCTGATTTTGGATGCGAGGGGCATATTACCCCAGATTTTTCTTAGTTTTTCCAATTTATGATTATGGTTCCCCTTATGACCTGTCTCTATACTGAGTTGGAGTCATGCCCTGAGTCCTTTTGAACAGGTAGGAAAAATAATGCGGATCCTTATAACCCACCTCATAACTTATGTCCGCTCCTCGCTTTGATGTGCACCTGAGCAGCTCCTTCGCCTTGTTCATCCTGAAATCCGTAAGATACTTTATAAATGTCATTCCCGTCTGGGCGCTGAATACCATGCTTAAGTGGTTGGGAGAGAAATTCACATGCCCTGCCAGCTTATTCAGCGACAGTTCCTCATCTCCGTAATTTTCCTCTATATATCTCTTCACTTCATCTATGACTGAGCCGTAACGGTTGCTCGCTCCGGCATCCCTTAAATCCATGGCCTTCTGCATTATGCGGATGAAATACTCTCTGGCCGCATCCCTGTCCCTTATATCTCCCGCAGCAACATCAAAGGCCTCTATCCCGCTTTTGTCCGCTCCGAGTTCGTCAAGAAAAGCTACTACCGCAAAGTACACTTCCGTCGCAAGGTAGTTCCTGAACATACCCGAATTAAGAGCGCCTTCTCCGAGATTATCCAGAAATTCATCCATAAAAAACTCGGTCTCATCCTTCTGACCTTTTCGCAAAAATTCGGTGATACGTGTTCTGCTCACCTTCTCGGGGTCTATGCTGCTTATACTGAAGTTTTCCCGTTCATCAACGGTCCCGTGCTCATTGTTCACATACCTTCTTATGCCGCTCTTCGTAGTAAAGAACCTGTGGGCATATGCCTGCGACGCCTGTCTGAAGGATATGGGGAGTTCACTCAGCCTGCCGGCAGGTTCACCTATACCGCCGTAGCAGGTGATATGCTCATATTCCTTAAGGAGTTCTCCGATGCCTGATAACACTCTTGACTCCTTCTCTTCGATCTCCTCTCTTGTGTCCGCCCGAAAGATCACCGCCTTGCCTTCGATATTCCTGTCAAAAATAAGCGCTCCTTCGTTTTCGATCATTTCCTCTATCTGCTCATATATATACACAACACTTCCCGAATACTCAGTCTGTGTCATATGATGGCTTGATATAACCTGGAGCAGCAATACGGCATATTGTCCTGCGGATATATCCATATCAAGATTGTGCGCAAGTTCGAGCATTTCCGGCAGGCTTACGTCTCCCGTGACCATATGCCTGAAAAGCTTTCTCCTGTCCTCAATGGAATTCTCCGCCATTTCGGCGATATATTTTTCCTTGAGTTCCCTCTCTCTCTTTTTCTCCTCGATCTTCTCAGCCAGGCCGTCGATCTGGGCTAACAGTTCGCTGCCGTTTATCGGCTTTGTAAGATAATGAGCGACTCCTATGGATATGGCCTCCTTGGCATAATTAAACTCCGCATAGCCCGACAGTATTATTATCTCCATCCACGGAAATTCCTTCTTTATAAGGCGCGACAATTCAAGCCCGTCCATAAACGGCATCTTGATATCCGTTATGACTATGTCGGGCTTAAGACGTTCTATCATGGGCAGCGCAAGTTCTCCGTCACCCGCCTCTCCGACGAACTCATAACCGTGTCCTGCCCAGTCTATATTATTCTTAATGCCTTCCCTTACAACAAATTCATCTTCCGCAAGAAAAATCTTGAGCATGCCGATCATCTCCCGATCACTTTTTATCCGTACGGAACAGCCTTAAATATTCCGGACGGATATACAGATTATAACATAAACTTTATCCCTGTAATAGAAAAACCGTCCCCCTGCTGTCCTTTACAGCTTTGGGGACGGTATCCTCTCTTTAAAACGGTCTATACCGTAAATCCTCTGTTCGGTACGGTGTTTACATTCTCATTAAGGCTGCCGCGTCCGTAGGTAAGTCCCGCATATACATCCTGGGTGTTTGACATAAGCGGCTCCGAATCATCCTGCGCGGCGACATCTTCAAATGACTTGCGCAGCTTCTTAAGCATCCTTATACAATCCTCTAAAGGTTTTTTGTCTCTCTTTATCGGAGCAAGTGATATCTGCTTGCTGATAAACACATATATCCTCATAAGCGGATATGCCGGTTCATAATTAAAGTCCAGTGCTTCGAGAAGATCTCCTATACACTTGTTTGCATACCGGCTGTTCGCGCTGAAGACCTCAAGCTGTCCCTTATCGTATGCTTTTATCGCAGCATCGAGATATTCAAGAGCAATATCATATACTATAACGATGAGCTCACTCCTGTTTGCGTGTGTTATCTTTAAGGTAAAATCCTGTATCTGTTCCTTTGTCATTGTTCATCTCCTTATGATCATCAGATCTTTACTTTGTAAGAAGTGCTCCGCACTTCTTTTGATACGCTCGCCGCTATGGCATCATAAGGCATCCACCATCTTCGATGGTCCCCCTTATGATATTTACTGAAGCAGCTGAAGTGCCTGCTGCGGCTGTTCGTTTGCCTGTGAAAGCATTGTTGTGCCTGCCTGAACAAGTACCTGCAGCGTCGTGTACTCAACCATTTCCTCAGCCATATCCGTATCCTTTATGGTTGAATAGGATTTTGTAAGATTTTCTTCAGCTACATCAAGATTGGAGAT
>ONRZ01000082.1 GCA_900320345.1 uncultured Lachnospiraceae bacterium
CGGGATAACAAACCTGAAGAACATGAACACCATGAGCATCACAAAAGCCCCTCTTGCCCTGTGCCACAATGCCATCTGAAAGCCCTTCAGCAGTATTGTTACCATAAAGAGCCCGAAAAGCTGCGAACGCTCATGAAATATCTCAAGGAAAACAAAGGCACACAACAGCGTATATATCATGAAGGTTGCCGCCGTATTTGTGTTGTATTTGTAATTTTCAAATGTGGTGAACAGACGCGGATATGCAAAAAAGAAGTAAAACAGCAGGAATCCCATGTAGATACCTGCGAAGATCCTAAGCTGCTTAGCCGTAAGATATAACCTGTCGGCCAGATACCATATCAGCAGAAAATTTACCGGCACGAAAAAGGCACCTTTACCCGAATCGACTATAAAGAGATTGATTCCGGTTTTATCCCGGAGCGTTTCAGTCTTGTTATTAAGCACCAGGATGATGAGCATCAAAAAATTGACCACCCCCGCATAGGGATAGACGATATTTATCATGTCGTAAAACTTTGCTATCGTAAAAGTCAGAGCATATATGACAAACATTATGAGCAGAACACAGAAATTGATCAGTTCCCTGCGGCCGTTCTTTTGAGTTCGCACAGCTGTGACATTTTCGAAAGCAGCTGCGTTGTCCTTGCTTCCCATGATGAGTGCTCCTTATCAAACTCTTTTATCAGTCTTGATGCATTCCCTTTTTTTAGCAGTCTCTCCATCTTGGCCGCTATCTCGGATGCATCGTAAAAATTCCTTATTATATCCCCGTCCTCAACTCTGTTAAACAGTTCGAGCGCTCCTATCTCCTTGGACATAAGAACGGAGCATCCGTTCATGAGCGCTTCCATCGGGGCTAAGCCGAACGTCTCAAAGCAGCTGTTCTGAACAAACAATGCAGCCTCTCTGTATAGCCCGGTCACCTTACTGCTTCCGACCAGCCCGTAGTTTTTTACAAACGGGTAGGAATCTATCACATCATCGTCCCTGCCCTTATCGCCCGTGACCACAAGCGTATACTTCATTTCGCCCGCTCTTTCGTTAAGGAGTTCAACGGCTTCGCAGATATGTCTTATCTTCTTACGCGGCATATTTTTTCAAGCGCTCCTGTATCCACTCCGTTCACAGCCGCGCTTATCTTGTCGGAATACTCGGGATAATAGGTCCTAAGCCAGCCGGCAAACTGTGATGATACCGCAAAGATGGCATCACTTAACTCCATCGTCTGCCTCTCCGTCCTGCTCATCACCTCATCCACGCATTCGTTGATCGCATTCTCATGTTCGACACAGCCGTGCATAAGGTATGCACAGGGCTTACCGAGTTTCTTTGCCCATTTGAGCGCGAGAAGATTCTGCCTTGAATAGCCGGACATGAGCACCGCGTCACAGGCAGGCATCTTAAACAATATTTCCAGCGCACGCATCGGCTTTGATGAAAATACCAGGCGCCGCGTATTTTTCGGAAACCTCAGCAGATATTCCTTTGTAACATTGGCAGGTCCGGTCCCGGTCCTGTAATCGCCTACGACAAATATTTTCATCTCTTATCCTTAAGATACTCCCTGCGGCCCTTAAACATACAGGACATCGCATGAAACATGGACATGTTTTCCCGGTACAGATATCCCTTTCTCAGCGCAAACTGCAGTATCAGAATGTACGACCCAAGCCTTGACATCGCACAATACCCCGCACCGCGCGATATAAAGAACGCATCATCATATCCCTTAAACCATGTGGAACTCTCTTCCCGTAGTTTAGCTATCTGTACCGGTTCATAATATATCTTCAGTCCCCGTTTCAGACAGTCATAGAGGTAGATATTTTCCTCTCCCATAAGATATCTGCCGGAACCCGCTCCGAAACGTTCGTCAAATGCGATCTCTTTAACGCTCTCTCTCCTGAAAGCCACCTCCGGTGAAAATATCTTAAGCACGGACAGATAACCCATCCTTTTGGTTTTTGGATAATTGGGCTTTGGCTTTTCTTTTCTCTCAATATAAAAAACTATGAGATCGGCATCAGGATGTCTTGCAAATCCATCCATGATCCTGTTCTCATAATCAGGCAGATATTCAACATCATTATCACACAGAATGCATATATCGGCGTCAGCCTTCGCGATAGCCATGTTGCGGCTTCGGCTTAAGCCCCTCTCTTTCGTCTCAACATAGGTGACGGTCTGTTCCCTGCCGTTCCCGCAGGGGCGTTTTATACACTTACAGGACTCATTGTCGCACTGGTTTATCACCACTGCATCCGTAGTTATATTAAGGGTATCTATATAGCTCTCATCCTCAAGGAACATGGCAGAGAGCAGGACCTGAAGCCTCATGATCACATTCTCCTGGCAACCGCACGTACAGCCCAGAACACGAAGCAGTATGCACTGTAGATCACGCCCAGTCCTTCAACATTCCTGTACAGGTTCCATATCCTCTGTACCGCAGTCATCTTATTCGAAGAAAGAGTCCCGCTGCCTCGCCTGTACAAAGTGAGCTGCTCATCAAGTCCGTATGCCCTGCCGGTCTTCTTAAGGACCTTCCACCAAGTCGCCGTATCTTCGCTCGGAACCTCGGGCATCATGATATCTTCCTTCTTAAGTTTTTCCATGTCAAACATGACCGTACTTGTAAATATCGTCGTATTCTTAAGCGCCTGCTTATATGTTATGGTCCCCGGTACTCTGACTATCTTCTGAACGCCGACACCGCTTTCATCCGCGAATTCATATCCGGTGAAGGAAAATGCGGCATCATTTTCTTCCATGAATGCAAGCTGTTTTTCAAGCTTATCCGGCGACCACAGATCATCCGCATCAATATAGCAGATATATCTGCCCCTTGCCTCTTCAACGCCTCTGTTCCTTGCATGTGCGGCGCCGCAGTTTTTGGCCCCCGCATCAATGAGCCTTATACGGTCCTCACCATCCGTCATAAAACCCCTGATCTCTTCCACGGAATTATCCGTCGAACCGTCATCTGCAAGGATAAGCTCCCAGTCCCTGTATGTCTGGCTCTTGACCGACAGTATCGTATCCTCGATCCATTTACCGGCATTATATACCGGCACGATAATGCTGACTAACCCCTTACTCATCCGCATCCTCCTTAAGAAGCGCAGTAGTGCTCCCCTCTGAAATACCCTCTGTGCTCTCCAAAGTAAATACCGTCTTGACCGTTAATATGATAAGCCTCAGATCCAGCCATACCGAGAAATTCTCAATATAGAACAGATCCAGCTTAAGCTTGTCATACGGAAGTGTGTTATATTTGCCGTAAACCTGCGCATAACCCGTAAGCCCCGCCTTAACCTTGGTACGATACGCAAATTCGGGCATCGCAGCCTTGTACTCTTCTATTATCTCGGGACGTTCCGGGCGCGGCCCGACAAACGACATATCACCCTTAAGCACGTTAAAAAGCTGCGGCAGTTCATCAAACCTTATCTTACGGATCACCCTCCCCACAGGTGTGATCCTGTCATCATTCCTGCTCGAAAGCCGGGCAACTCCATCGGACTCGGCTTCTTCGATCATGCTCCTGAACTTATAGATAAGGAATTCCCTGTTATTTATCGTACAGCGGACCTGCTTATACAGCACCGGCCCCCTGTCATACAACTTGATACACAATGCCGTGATGAGCATGAACGGTGAAAAAAGGATGATAAGGATCAGCGCGAAAATGATATCAAAGAGCCTTTTTACAAATATCTGCTCAAATTCAAGCGGCGCACTCTTCGTAAGCATGAGCGGCGTGTCAAAGAAATGCAGCGTCGTCGCTCCGCGAAGGACTATGTCCATGATCTTGGGCATCACATAGGTTTCCTTGGCATTCTCATAGCAATACTTATGGAGCCTGTTCCTTACCGATGTCTTAAGATCCCAGAGCATTACCGCCTCATGCTCGTCTATCTTTTTATACAGCGCCTCAATATCATCACCGGACTGTATCGATTCCCTTATCTCAAACTGATGCCTTCTGGTCTTAACCTTTTCAACAAACAGATCCTTATGCCTGCCGTCGTATATCAGCAGAACATCAAGCGGCGGGAACAGCCCCCTGTAAAACGTCGTTGCCAAAAAAATCCACGAACCGATCAAAAAACACTGGAGGAAAAATACGACTATCAGCGGGACCGGTGTCGGAAAATGATACGCAAGCATACATACCATTGCATAAAACAGGACATCTGCCATAAATGTGGCTATGACCTGGGAAAACAGTAGCTCCATCATCCTGTATGAACCTATCTTGAGTCCTCCGTACATAATGGAGGATATCAGCAGTACACACATATAGACCACGGAAATGAAAACATGGCCCCAGAAATAGTATGCCTTGGGCAGTTCGGTATTGTAATACACTACCCATACATAACTTACGACCACGGTCTCAAGCAGCACTATCAGCAATGCCATTATCAGATTATATATACGTTTACGCGTCTGAACCTTCTGCATATCAAATCTTCCCGGTAAGCTTAAGGATCATCTCCCCGGGTATCCCCAATATCTTATCCCATACGGAAATGCCATCCGCTTCCTTAAGCGCATGACCGGACATCCCCGCATACAGGCGGTAAAACCCTAAATATTTAAGCTTAAGCAAAGACATGGGCGTTATCCTTGCCCTCTGTTCATAGTAAAGATACCATGCCTGTTTATTGTCTTCCTTAAGCCTTCTTACCGAATCGGTATACCCCTCCGACATAAGCTCGCACACGGTCAGTATCCTGTCAAGCACGATATATTCATACTCCGCATCTATTTTATCATAAATATAGTCCTCGGGTACATACTTTTCTCCCTCTATCTCGGGAAAAGGATATCTGCGCAGCACATCTGTCCTGAATACGAGCGTGGTCTCTCCTTTAAAGCCCTTCAGATACAGTCCGTACAGGGTACTTCTCTTAACATCCTTCGGAAATCCCACTCCCGACAGAAGCTCCGTATCGCTCCTGCCCTTATGGGCGATGATCCCTGCTATATTGCCCCCGACCTTACACCTTAGTATTTCTTCCACCGCATCCGGTACCAGACGGTCATCAGAATCGAGGCAGAGGAACCATTCGGTACGGCAGTTCTCAACACCCCTGTTATGGGCCCTCATCTTACCGCCGTTTTCAAAATACAGGTATTCGATCGGTATTATCCCTTCCTTTGTCCATTCCTCTACCGAAGAGGCCGTATCATCCGCAGAGCCGTCATCAACTATGAGCCAGCAAAAATCCTTACAGGTCTGGGCTTTCAGGCTCTCGTACGCCCTTTTCAGAAGCTCTTTGCGATTGTATGTAGGTGTGAAGATCGTGAGTTTCATACCCCTCCTCATGATATCTAATTATGTAAGAATTACTCCGTAATTCTTTTGATACGCTAGCCGCTAAGGCATCATAAGGACTCCTCCCACTCCGTGGGTCCCTCCTCATGATATTTAATAAACTACCGAATAATCCACCAGTTCGAATTCATACGGTTCTTTAAGGTCGTACTTAAAGATGATGTGGTTCTGCGTTTCACCGGCAATACTCAGGCCCGCTTCCTTAAGATAGTCTATCCTCGGATTTTCCCTGCTTACGACAACATATCCGGTCTTCGTTGTTTCAAGAGCGTTAAGAAAGCTTTCCTTATCGATATCCTGAAACCTTACAAGCACAGCGAGCAAAACGTACTGCGGATGCATCTCGTCTTCAAGCATTTCCTTACTGTATGAAGGATTGCTTACGGCATACAGATAATCTTCCCTGTCTATCGTAAGCAGCATCTTCGGATCGTACTGTCTCATCTGCATGTTATATTCATACTCAAGGAATGCCTTGGGATATTCCGCGCCGGAATCCTCATGTATCTTCTCTGATACTTCGATCAGCTCCGGCGGCATCTTGTAAATATTCTGTGCCCACTTAATGCCGTCTGCATAAACATATTTTCCGGATACAAGACAGATCGCTGCGATAAGCAGGGATACGACTATCATCTGCTTCCTGTCTGTCCTTGATACGATAAGCTTAGAGAACAGATACGGTACAAGAACTATGACCGGTGCTATCCAAAAGAACCTGTAATACTCACTGTTGACGTCAAAGAAATGATCGAGGATCACGGGCGCCACGGGGTTATACACCGTCAGCAGGAGAAATACCGAACATGGTACAAATATTTCTTTCTCCCTCTTTGTTCCCGCAATACAGATATAGATAACGGCTGCCGCATACAGCATGAAATATGCGCACGAACCCGTATAGTACGAAAAGCATTCCCACAGATACCTTATTCCTTTTTCGGTTACATTAAGTCCCTGCATGGTTCACCCTATTCCATCCGGATTTTACTTCGGTAATATCATAAGGGCTCCTCCCACTTCGTGGGCCCCTCCTCATGAACAATCGTAAAATCCATCCTGAATTTCGCTTCCTATCATAAGGACTCCTCCCGCTTCGCGGGTCCCTCCTCATGATCGGGCGCGAAATAGGATTTTACTTCGGAAACGTGTAGAATACAAAATATCCTTTAACATAAAGTACAAATACAAGCGAAAATACCATCCCGGGTATCACGCATGAGATATACTTCGGAAGCATCTTCCAGGCTTTCTTCCTCACTATCATCGGTAGGAACAATACCGTGAGTTCCACCGGAAGCAGCATGTTCGCCGAGGAAGATATCGTGGCGGCACCAAAGCATACGATAAACGTAATAAGCCACGGCCTTGTTTTAATACTGTCATCATTCATCCGTATGAACAGATAGAAAACTGTCATTATCGCAAGATTGCCTACTATGGCCTTACCCTCATAAGTCCTCGTCATAAGGAACAGTGACGAGGTATATATCGTTATAAACGTAAGATTTATGACAAACATAAGTGCTGTCATTATCACCACGGCAAGTTCGCTGTTTTTCCTGCTGTCTGTACTGTGATCCGTACCCGTTCTGTCTTCACCGGCCTTAACTTCATCTCTCCCGTTTCCGTATATGATGAGTTCACGGGCGATCATTAAATAGACCATGTTCGTAAGTATTATGATGGTTACCGCCATCACGGATTTTGTCCATATAAGTGCCGGGATACCGGTAAGCTGGCATACCACGGAATCCTGCATGGAATATGTCGCAAAAAAATACCTCATCTCATAATGATCCTGCCAGGCTCCTGTAAACGGATCATAGACGTTCATCATGTCTGTTTCGACCGATGTAGCAACATTCGCAACATAATAAGCCGCATCCAGGGTAAAATTATAGGTACAGGAAACAAGAACGATCTGTGCTCCTATCAAAAGAAGCATAAATACCGTGACAAGCGGATGCTTTTTCACATACAGCATCGCATTTTTAAACCATGATATCCATTTTCTGCCGTTAAGGATCGAAGAAAATATCAAAATCACAGCCACAAAAGGCACCCACATCTTCGTGAGCATGGAAAGCGGACGGTAATATTTCATCGGCGGTACGCAGAAAAAGAAGAAAACAAAATAATAGAAGAAAAAGCCCGCTATCACAGATAAGAGCAGCGGACATTTTGTATCCTTCCTGCCTGTTAACAATGAGCCGAACGCCAGATAGATTATGAGATTACAGATCACACTCAGTGTGATGATCGCAATGTCAGCCATCAGATCATTTTGCCTCTTTATTCTTCAATTCTTCTACCTGCTCCTGCAGATTGACCGTAGTCATATACAGGTTATTGATCTTGCGGTTCATCACAAATACCGATCCGAACAGCATGATCACAACAACGAGCAGGGCGATCGCAATATTCCTTGAATTTATTATCTTATGATTTTTCATATCCTCTTCCTCCCACTCATAATAATCGGTTTCTTCCATTCCGGCCGTATCCGGTGCCAAAGAGCTCTCCATGTACTTATCGTACTTATCGATCAGCACCCATAGGATAAGCGGCAATACTCCATGTACGATGATTACAGGCAGTGAAAAGCGGCCGGCAAACATCGTCACCGGAAGGAGTGCTTCGGACTGATATCCCCAGAGGTTAAGCACCAGAATGCATGCTGCCATGAACCATTTTGATACCCTGTCCGCAAACAATCTGTGAGCAAGCAGGATATAGACCGCAAAATACACGGGTATGAGCAAAAACGGCAGCATACCGTCTGTTTCG
>ONRZ01000045.1 GCA_900320345.1 uncultured Lachnospiraceae bacterium
CCCGTTACGTTTTTTCCGGATATCTCACCCAGGACACGCCACGGTGCCTGAGGATTGTTCTTATTATGATTATCATCGCCGAGTGAGCCCTGTGTGAGGGAATCTCCTATCCAGATCACATCGAACTCAGCATTATCGCCTGTGTTAGTGTTATTATCCGTGGAAGTATCCTCATTTGCCTGAGCATCCTCAGCTGCAACGCTATCCGCAGCGGTACCGGCATTTCCGGCCGTCTTCGGATCTTCGGCCGTTTCCTTATTTTCGGGACCATCGGTATTTTCAGCCGGTGAAGAAGTTTCGGTCACAACGGTCTCTTCAACAGCCGGTGGCTCTTCAGCCTCAGCCTCTTCAACCGCAGGTGTCTCTTCAACTGCAGGCGTCTCTTCAGCCACAGGTTTATCTTCGGCCGCCGCTACATTTTCTGTCCCCGTGTTTTTTGAACATCCGGCAAGTGATAATGCCAATCCGGCTGTGATCATCAATGAATATGCGAATTTCCTTATCATGATCTTCCCTCCAAGAATATATACTATATTTATACATTATCTTAATATACTCAACAAGCGTAAATATCGCATAATGTGAGTATTGGTAAAGTTTTTTTACAGAAATCCGATAAAAGATATGGGAAAGATTCGAAATTCGATCGCGAAATTTCTTTATTGTTTGTAAATTTATGATAAAATAAATTTAGGGAAGTATACATAAATCCGGATTTGTAAACGATCAGGTTTATAGCAGAGAAGAGGGGCAGTATGACACGACAGGAGCAGCAGGCTTATTATGACAAAGGCTTCACCAAGGACCAGGTTGAAGAGATCAAGCTGGGACTTGAGGAAGGATTGGATATAGAACCTTATGAAAATAAGGATTTTTTTGCGTTGCAGATGCGCGAGATAAGGCTTGGCCTTATGAGCGAGCTTCCGGTTGAGATATATGCGAGGAAGGATTTTGACTGGTTCCAGATGGAGGAGATAAGGCTGGGGCTTGAGTCTAAGCTTAATGTAAGGCTGTATGCATATCCCAAAGTCCCGTTTGAAACGATGAGACAGTTAAGGCTCGCTCTTGCCGACGGGATAAATCTGGCAAAATACGTCAGTCTCCCCGCCGGGACCTTAAAGGAACTGAGAAAGGCCATAAAATCAGGAGTGGATCTGGCTCCGTACATAGAAAATCATTACGATGATGAACAGCTTGAACAGATCCGTATCTGTCTTGAGAAAAAGATAAATATCAGGCCATACATCACGCCCGAACTCAGGGGAAGTTCCATCAGACAGATCAGGCTCGGGCTTGAACGCGGACTTAATGTCAGGCAGTATACCGGATTACAGTATGAGTGGCGCCAGATGCGTGAGATACGCAAGGGTATGGAGCATCAGGTCGATATATCCATGTATCTGAACCCATTGTATGACTGGCAGCAGATGCGCGAGATAAGGCTTGGACTTGAGGACGGGCTTGAGGTTTCAAGGTATTCAAGCCTCATGTATCCCGCGACCGATATGGCAGTCAAGAGAGCGTATCTGGCAGCAGGTATCATGGATGATCCGAATGATCCTCTGCGTGAGTTCGGCGAAGTCAAGGCTATAGCATATAACAATTTTGAGATAAAGATCACACCGGATCAGATGACGGCATATTTTCAGCTGACGGGAAGACGTACCGGAGTAACGAGGAGCGTAATAAAGAATGCGCTTGAGGAGAGAGGGATAGTCAGGGGTATAAATGAAGACGTTATCAATTATATCCTTACGGACCGCGCGGGCAATCAGCCGCAGGTGATCGCGGAGGGGCAGAAATCTGAACCCGGTCCTGATGGGTATTATGAATTCTTCTTCCGGACACAAGTAAACCGCGAACCCAAGGTATTGGAGGACGGAAGTCTCGATTATAAGGATATAGAATGGTTCGAACAGGTAAAAAGAGGGCAGAAGCTCGCCGTTTACCATCCTGCCGAGCCGGGTCCCGTAGGGTATAATGTTTTCGGACAGGAGTTTCCTACCGTCAAGGGAAAGGAACTGAATATCCTTACAGGCAAGGGATTCTACATAGAAGCGGATCAGAGGACTTATGTTTCGAATGTGGACGGCATTGTGGAACTCAACGGAAATAAGATGGAGGTTTCCAATCTCTTGACGTTGGGAGATGTCACGGCATATATGGGAGATACCAAATTCGACGGAAATGTCCACGTTACCGGAAATGTCGGCAACGGATGCACCATAATCGCAAGAGAGGATCTTATCATTGACGGCTTTGTTGAGGGTGCCGTTCTGGAGGCAGGAGGAAACATAATCCTCAGAAAAGGTGTCAATTCCCAGTACAAAGGCCACATAAAGGCGGGCAACAATATAGAAGGGAGCTTCTTTGAGAGCGTAAATGCCAAGGCCGGCGGGAACATCAAGGTATCCTATTGTTTGAAGAGCAATGTCGAATGCGAAGGCGTACTCGAAGTGGCAGGCAGGAAGGGCTCTCTTATAGGCGGATCGACTTTTGCGGGACTTGCGATCAAGGTAAATGAGGTTGGGAACGATTCGAACGTCAAGACCTTTTTAAAGGTCGGAGTGAGCAATGAGATAATTAAGCGCCAGATCATTATCAACAATCAGATGAAGAAGATCGATAAGGAACTGGAGACGCTCGATACAGCCTATCAGGATCTTGAAAAGCTGTATCCCGTTGAAACCCATGCCGAGATTGATATGTTCGGCAAGATAGATAATGCCCGCATCGCCAAGAAGGAGATAAGGAAGATACTCGAGGAGGAACTTGCGGAGATCGAGACCAAGATCGAAGAAGCCAAACAGGCTGTAGTTGAGATGAAGGGCGCCGTATACGAAGGCGTGGTAGTAGAAGTGAACGGCAAGAGGTGGGTAGCCACCGAGCGTGCGGTTGGTGTTAAGGTTAAGGATGACGAGAACGGGTTAAAGATCGATCATATCTAGATGACAGGGGAGAAAACACTATGGAAAAAGTATTGATCGTTGATCATGAATTCGCAAACAGAGATCAGTTAAAGGAGATACTTAAGGATACCTATGATGTTGAAACCGCGGGAACGGTTGAAGAGGTAACTGCGCAGATGGATACCCACGGGAACGAGTTTGCCACCGTCCTGTACAGGTTTTCAATGAAAGGACTTGACGGTTACAGTTTCCTTGAGCGTCTGGATAAACGCGGTCTGCTCTCAAGGATGCCGGTTCTGTTCATAAATGAGCGCGAGGCCGCACATCTTGAGCACAGCCCGACGAAAATGGGTATCTATGATTTTGTGCACAAGCCTTTCGTGGCCGAGATCGTCAGACGCAGAGTCAGCAATCTGACAGATCTGTTCATATTCAAGCGAGGTCTTGAACAGAAGGTTGAATCACAGACCGTGACTATGAACAAGCAGTTTAAACTTTTGAAGGCGCAGAAGGGAGAACTTGATAAGAGTAAACAGAATATCGTGGATATCCTTGCAACGGTGGTTGAGTGCAGGAGTCTCGAGAGCGGCGACCATATAAGCCGTATCAAGGGATATACCGGGATAATAGCCAGGAGGATGATGAAGGAATATCCCGAGACCGGACTTGATGAGAATACCGTGCGTATCATCATATCCGCCTGCTCTCTTCATGATATCGGAAAAATCGCGATCCCGGATTCCATACTCAATAAGCCGGGAAAACTTACCAAGGATGAATTTGAGTTCATGAAGAGCCATACGATCAGGGGCGCGGATATCGTTAACAATATAAGCGGTATCTGGGATGAGGATTACGCAAGGATCAGTTATGAGATCTGCCGATATCATCATGAGAGATATGACGGAAGGGGATATCCGGACGGACTTAAGGGCGATGCGATCCCTATCTCGGCACAGTGTGAATCCATAGCGGATGTTTACGATGCACTGGTAACGGAAAGCGTATACAGGGCAGCCTACAGTAAGGATGAAGCGTTCAATATGATCATTCAGGGCGAGGCCGGCGTATTTGCTCCGCAGCTTCTTGAGGTTTTCAGGAAATCAAGGGAAGAATTCGAGGACTTTTTTGAGCAGAATAAGGCAGAATAGGATACGTGATTATTGTTGTTAATAAAGTGCTCACATGGTATTATATAAAAGCATTGTTGTGATACTTATAATACTGCCGGGAGGATGAGGATGGCAGAAGGATTTGAAAAATTCATAAAATTCGGAGACGAGGAAGAAGTACGACAGATCCTGGGTAACAGATCTGACAGGTCCGACATGCAGCCTGACGCAAATGAGGATTTTGTTCTCGAAGAAGATCTGGAGACACCGGATATACGCCCCGTAAGGAGTGAATCGGGAAAACCCACGGTTGTTGTTATAGATGATGATTACCAGACGCTTGATATCATGAAGATATATCTTGCGAGAGATTATGAGTGCGCTGTTTTTTCCGATCCGAAGGAAGCAATCTTCTATATGAACACGCATCTTCCGGATATCATCTTTATGGACAGCTATATGACCGTGATGTCCGCAAAGAAGATGATCTCGATAATCAGATTATATAAGGAAATGAAGAATGTTCCCATATACTTCATGGTATACGAAGAGGAGAGGGATGTATTCGAACACAGGAAGGATACCGAGGTTGAAGGACTTATAACAAGACCGATAGCCCGCGGCGAACTGCAGAAGATCCTTGATAAGGAGAAGCTCAGGGAATACCTAACCAAGGACTGATATATGGTTAAACGTAAGCTTGTAAGCACCCGCGTGCTTAAGACAGGGATGAAGATAGACCAGTCCATAATAGATTCGCGAGGCCGCGAGCTGATCGCCCGGGGTGTGGTGCTTGATGATTTTCAAATAGAATATCTTAAGGAACATGGGGTTGCGGGAATATATGTAAGTGAAGGAGAGCCGGAGGAAGTATCCGAGCTCGAACGCAACCTGCCCGTATATACGCGCCAGCTCATAGAGAAGAGCAGGGTAGAAGACAGATCGAAGGTTAAGCTCAATCAGGAAGTCTGCAAACGTGTCGGCGAAGGTATCCAGTATCTGTTCCATAATACCGAAGACGAAGGCTTCATGGAGACGACTGCAAACATATCCAATGAGCTTGTCAATGCGATCACCGGAAGCAATGCCGTTGCGATCGATATAAATCTCATCAAGGTAAGCGATGAATACACATTTAAGCACAGCGTTGATGTTGCCACGATGGCGATGGTCATCGGGCAGAACCTTTCACTTACGCAGGATGAACTGAGGGAACTCGGTATAGCAGGTCTTTTGCATGATCTCGGAAAATCACAGATCCCGTTGGAAGTACTTAATAAGCCCGGACGCCTTGATGAAAACGAATTTCAACTCATGAAGCAGCATTCGCTGTTTGGTTTCAAGATACTTAAGGAGAAAAACCAGTTTTCGGAAGCGATAATGAAGGGTGTCCTCCAGCATCATGAGAAGATGAACGGGCAGGGATATCCTCTCGGAACGTCGGGCAATATGATCCATAAATATGCAAGGATCATTTCCGTGGCGGACGTTTATGATGCGCTTGTTACCGAGAGGCCGTATAAGAAGGCGTTTCCGAAACGCGAGGCTGTTGAGATGATACTTGCGATGACACAGGATCTTGATATAGAGGCGATGTCAAGCTTCTTAAACTGCGTGATCCTTTATCCTGTAGACAGCATAGTGACACTTTCGACGGGAGAGCCCGCGAAGGTGGTCAAAAATAACCGCAATAACTGCCTGCGGCCTACGGTGGTGGGGCTTAAGACCGGCAAACTGTACGACCTGTGCGATGATATAAACTGCGCAAGTCTGGTGATATTATAATGATAACAGAGGTGACATCTGTGGAAGATAAGATATTGGTTACAAGATCATCCATGCCGGATATGGATGAATATATGGATGAGATAAGATCGATATGGGACTTAAGATGGCTTACGAATATGGGTCCCAAACACGAAGAGTTTAAGAAGGAACTTACAAAGTATCTGGGAGTTGACAATGTGGAACTGCTCGTGAACGGCCATCTCGCGCTTGAGATGACTATGCAGGCGATGGGGCTTAAGGGCGATGTGATAACTACGCCGTTTACCTTTGTATCAACCACGCATGCGATAGTACGCTGCGGACTCAGGCCCGTATTCTGCGATATCGATCCATGGGATTATACAATAAATGCCGATAAGCTCGAGTCGGTTCTGACAAAGGATACCTGCGCCGTGATGCCGGTCCATGTTTACGGTAATATCTGCAACATAGAAGCCATAGACGATTTTGCGAAGAAGCACGGACTTAAGGTGATATATGATGCGGCTCACACTTTCGGGGAGACCTATAAAGGAAAGGGTATAGGGAACTTCGGAGATGCATCGTGCTTTTCCTTCCATGCGACCAAGGTGTTCCATACGATAGAGGGCGGGTGTGTATGCTACAGGGACGACAGCCTTAAGGATGCTCTCTATGCCGTCAAGGATTTCGGATTTAGCGATCCCGAGGATGCGGGATATATAGGCGGCAATGCCAAGATGAACGAATTCTGCGCAGCCATGGGGCTTTGCAACTTAAGGCATGTCGATGATGATATAGCAAAACGCAGGGTGGTTTATGAACGTTACAACGAACGCCTTGACGGTATTAAGGGGATAGGGCTTAATGATCCGCAGGCTGATGTAAAGTCGAATTATGCATATTATCCGGTTGTTTTCGATCCCGGGATATTCGGAGCGGACAGGGACACCGTACTTGAAAAGCTTAATGAGAACGGGATAATGGCAAGAAGATACTTCTATCCGGCAACAAACGCCATGAGCTGCTACAGGGGGATGTTTGATCCTGATGAGACTCCCGTTGCAAAGATGATGAGTGAGAGAGTACTCACGCTTCCTATCTATCCGGATTTGGATATTGTGACCGTTGACAGGATATGTGACGTGATAATCGGTCTGTCCAAAGAGTAAAATGCAACATAATTATATAAAATTATATAAAAGTTTGGTTAAATTGACTGAATTATAGTGCAAAATCCTTGATTTTGTATGATAAAATGTCTATAATGATGTAAGAGTGTCTAACACAATTCTAATCTTTAAGGAGAAGGTTATCATGGCTAAAACAAATGTCAAGAAAAACACCAAAGCGAAAGGGAAAAAAGGTGGATCGGCGCTTAACATGCGGCTTACTCTTATAATGTTTGCCGTAATCCCGCTTATCGTGTCATCACTTACGATAGGCATGGTCCTTATTAAAGAGAGCAGCAACGAGATGAAGAATTATACTCACAACTCTCTTGTTCAGGTTGTCGAGAATGTAGGCCATTCTTTTGATACCATAACGCACAGGAACGGGGAATTCCTCATGGCATATTCGACTGCGCCGATAATAAAGGAAGTATTGTTGAATCCTGACGATCCGGATATCCAGGCTGAGGCGCAGCAGTATACACTTGATTTCTTTGAAAAGCTTAACGGTTGGGAAGGGTTGTATCTGTGCGACTGGAATTCCAAGGTCATCACTCATCCCGCACCTCCTGTAATTGGCAAGGTGCTGAGAGAAGGCGACAGCTTAAAGCAGTTGCAGGATTCCATACTTGCTGCAGATGGTGTGTATAATACCGGCATCATGGAAAGCCCCGCATCAGGGAATATAGTAATGTCTATGTATTATCCGGTCATGGTTGACGGACAGCCTCTGGGTTATGTTGGCTGTGCAACCTATGTCAGCAATGTGGCTGCGGATATAATAATGTAGGAACAATGCTCCATCACCCCGATCCGGAGAAGGTCGGCAATCCCGTGGAGAATGCGGCTGTCAAGGGTCTTGTTGCACAGCTTGAGAAGGGCGAACATCCTGAGCCGGACCTTATCGAATACGAATACAAGGGCAAGATCAAATATGCAGGATATTATGTAGGTGAAAATGAACATTATATAGCAGTCCTTACGGCTGATGAGAGCGACGTGCTGGAGGGTATGTCCAAGATCAGAAAATATACGATCTTTATATGTGTTGCATGTATAATCATATTTACGATAATAGCTATGCTGATAGAGCGTGTGATCTCGGTACCTCTTATCCAGATCTCGCAGTCGCTTGATAAGCTCAGCACAGGTGATGTTACGGCAGACTGCAAGGCTAAATCACACATCAAGGAGACGGTCAGCCTGATAAATGCGTTCAAGGCACTTAAGAATGCGCTTACGACATCAATGAAATCGGTCAAGGATTCGGCCTTTGTCCTCAATAATGCGATAGTCAATGTTGACGGAATGACAGGTCATAACGTTGAATCGGTATCACAGATCAATACAGCGATCAATGAGGTTGCCGAGACTTCGCAGAGTGTTGCCGAGAATGCCCAGACCATGGCAGAGAAGGCTGCAGAACTCGGAGACAACATTGAGAACCTTAACGACAACGTGCAGAGGCTCTATGAAGCATCAGAGACGATCAAGAATGCAAATAACGAGGCTACAGACTGCATGAGTTCGGTATATGCGGGGGCCAATGAATCGGTTGAAGCCATGACTGATATAACAAGTAAGATATCCGAGACAAACCAGGCGATCGCAGAGATAGGAACAGCGGTACAGGCGATAGAATCGATCGCGGCACAGACAAACCTCCTGTCACTCAACGCTTCCATCGAGGCTGCACGTGCAGGCGAAGCAGGACGCGGATTTGCGGTAGTTGCGGATGAAATAAGATCACTGGCAGATTCTTCGGCTGAATCGGCTAAGGAGATCAAGCAGATAATCGAGAATGTTATCGCTCTTTCGAACGGTACGGTTGATATGAGTAACCGCGTATTTGAGGTTATCAGCAAGGAACAGACAGACATTGAGATGGCACAGGATAAGTTCAACATCCTGTCGGATTCCGTTGAGGCATCCATAAATGAGATCGACACCATAAGGCATATGACAGTCACACTTGACGATATCAAGGTACAGCTTACCAATGCCACTACGGAACTTGGTGCGATATCGGAAGAACTCGGGGCATCGGCAGAGGAAGTTGCGGCTTCATGCCAGACAGTTACCAATGCTTGTTCCGATACACAGAATTCGACTGCAGAGATGCGCAATATCAACGAAGATATGAGCGCCGCTATCGATTTCTTCAAGCTCGGAGAATAGACCGGTTAAATAAAATACTTTGATCAGACAGAAACCCGGGAATCCACGGTTATGGGTTTCCGGGTTTAGTATGGGAGCATCATGAATATTGAACTGCAGATATGCGGACTTGCCATGCTGATAATCTTTTTTATTTTTATCGAGCATGACAGAAAGCTGAACGTTAAGAACAGGCTCCTGTTTATCACAGCCTTTGTAATATGTATCATTTGCCTTATTTTTGATATAGCCTCGATCGTATGCATTCACGAGGCTGTTTACAATGGCTTTTCTCCGATACTCACGAAGATCGTATGTAAGATATATATAATGCTGCTGGTTACCCAGGGATACTGCGGGTATCTTTACGGCTGTTTTGATATAGTTGTTCAATTTAAATACAAGGCAATAAGGATATTCGCTGTTCTGCTTTATATCATCGGTGAGATCCTTATAATAGTCCTGCCCATAGAGTATTATATGAATGGCAGGATAGTATATTCGTACGGTCCGGCAAATCTGTGCACTTACGCACTGGCTATATTCTATATTTCTTCCACATTGTATCTTTCATTAAAACACAGAAGAGATATCTCGCACAGGAGGCTTGTCGCCCTGTTTACCTGGCAGGGCCTGTGGCTTGTTGCCGCTCTTATCCAGTTTTTCTCAAAGGAAACGCTGCTTGTCGGGTTTGCTGCGGCTGTCGGGATGATCGTACTTTATTCACAGCTGGAAAATCCAAACGAACATATCGACCGTTTCACGGGATTGTTTACACAGAATGCATTATCACTGTTTCTCCAGGATAAGTATAAATATCAGGTGCCCTTTGCTTTTTATACCGCAAAGATAAAATATCTCGCGCCCTTTACGGAACTGGACATCAAGAATGATGCCGTGATGAGATCCGCCAGGGCTTTTCTTGAATTGGGTAACGAGCCTGTATTCAGGATAAATGATGACATGTTCTGTATCATCTATGATTCCGGGGACAGAGCTTATGATAAGTTGCTGGAAATAAAGGCGCGTGCGGATGGTGTTACGGGAATGCCGGTCGAAGCCAAATTCATTTACTGTCCTGACGGTACCCTGCTCTCGGGAGTCGAGGATGTCTTCAATTTCATACATTGCTATGAGGATTCGGCCGAAGATATAGTCGTCTGCGATCAGGAGCTTATCGAGAGGATGCTTCACAGACGAAAGATCTATAATCTGATAGAGACTGCATTAAAGGATGACAGGATCAGGGTATATTACCAGCCTATCTATAACGTAAAAAAGAACAGGTTTACGTCTGCCGAGGCACTCGTCCGTATCGAAAATCAGGACGGAACACTGGTATATCCGGGCGATTTTATTCCTATCGCGGAAGAAAACGGGCAGATAATAACACTCGGGATGAAGATTTTTGAGAAGGTGTGCGAATTGCTGGCCGGAGGGGAACTGCAGAAGCTTGGGATTGAAAATGTGGAGGTCAATGTCTCGGCTGCTCAGTTCGACCATGAGAATCCGGCGGGCTTTGTTTCCGAGTATATTGATGAATATAATCTGGACCCTGCCAACATTAATCTTGAGATCACCGAAACGGCGGATAATGACTTAAAGCATCTGCTCCTGCTAAACATGGAGAAGCTTATCAGGCTTGGAGTGACCTTTTCGCTTGATGATTTCGGGACAGGACGTTCAAATCTTGACTATTTTGTCAGCATGCCTGCGAAGAATGTTAAGTTCGACCTGGGATTTACGCAGGGATATTTTACAAACAGCAAGATCAGGGATGTAATGAAGGGAATGGTAAGTATCGCACATGATATGGATATGAAGATCGTGTCCGAAGGAGTTGAGACCAAAGAACAATATGATGAAATGGTAAGACTGGGCGTTGATCATATCCAGGGATACTACTTCTCCAGACCGATCCCCGAACAGGAGTTTATCGAATTTCTGAAAGATAGTGATAATACACGAAATATTTAAGATCCCCGGGGTTTTAATAAGATAAAAGGAGCCGATCTGTCTCATGCATCGTTTTTTTATGCCTGACAATACTCACAGTATATCCGAAAAGGCAGAGTCTATACGTATACAGATCAGGGATTTTCTTGATTCGGAAGCTCTTAAGGATCTTCTGGGTATACTGGAAACCGATATAGATACATTGGGGCAGACTTATAACGGAAGGCTCAGGAAAAAGGGTGCAGTCATCGAGACACAGGAACTTGTTCCCGAAACCTCGCTGGAAAACAGAAAGGAAATACTGTATCCGCTGTTCAGGGAACTTGGTTTTATCGATATCAATAAACCCGTAAGAAATAAAAACAATAACGTGATCGTACTTGGGGGAAGCATCAGTGCCTGTGCCGAACGGACATGTTGTGCCAAAAGAATGCTTGATGAGACGACACGTTATGTGGATGGCCTTGCATGTTACAGACCTGTCAGTCCCGTTGAAAGAAAGGCGGAGACTTCTCTTTGCTGCGATACGGAATTCGGTGCGATGGCGGAAAGCTTTGTAAAAGAGTTTGATCTTAACGGATACGGATATACCGAGGAGTTTAAGGGCGATCGCAATCTGAACAGCATTTCGTGTATCAGGAATTATGAAAAAGCCGACGGACGCACATACCGGATCTTTGCGGCACCATCTTCAGAGCCCGATAAAAGAAGAGCAGATACGGGAGATACATTCAGGTTTTATATGGAGAAATGCGGACAGACACAGACGGAGGCATCGATCCTGTTCATTACCAATAACAGATATTGCAACCGCCAGTTTTTGCAGCTGGCTTATTGGATGATCGAAGGAAAATATCCCGGGACGATAGATGTGGTCGGCTGTTATCCCGATGAAAGTGTTACTTCGGCAGAAAAATACGACCCTTACCAATATCTTCAGGATCTTATCGCGATCATAGACTGGGCACATCGTTTCAGTGATCCCGTCTGATCGGACCGGTTGATCTTTTGAAGGAGAAAGGGCAATTTATGAAAAATTTTCTGGCCAAATTGCAAAATATCAGGATCGGAGAAGAGAAATCCGAAATAGAGAAAAAATACAGGCTTAGCGAGGACTTCACTTTTTCCAAACTTCTTGAATATCTTCCACCGATGATCGCAACGAACATTTCCACACTGCTCCTTCTCACTGTGGATGGAATAGTTGCGGGAAATATCGTGGGTGAAGATGCGCTTTCAGCCATCAGTATATTTGGTCCGGTAGACACTTTTCTCGGGGCGATATCCGCTATCATATCTACAGGTGCTTCGGCTGTTTTAAGCAGCAGGATTGGGGAAGTTGATACCGGAAGAATAAACCAGGCCAAGAAAGCAGTCCGGTTCCTGTCGGTCTTTGTGGCGATCGCGGTTTCTTTTCTCCAGATCCCGATTGTTTTCGGGATAATCGCTTCTTATCAGTTAAGCGACAGTATGCTGGCTCTTGTCCGAGCTTATGCGATCGGAATAATGATCTCGAATCCATTTGGCATGATATCCTCGATCAGTGTTTATGAAATGCAGATCATGGGTAAAATGAAGGTGCTCATGAAGCTGGCACTGATGGAAGGTGTAATGAACCTTGTTCTTGATGTTGTTTTCACCGCAGTCTTTCACATGGGTGTGGCGGGAACCGGGTACGGTACGGCAGTTGCCTGTACGTTCAGGTGCATTGTTACGGTGATCTATCTGTATAAAAAAACCGATATATATAAAACCGGTGATGCAAAGATAAACTTTTCCGATATCAGTGAGATCATTTCAAAGGGACTGCCGGAAGCTGCTTCGATGTTTGTTGTGGTGATACAGAACTATATTATCATAAGGATAATATTGCAGGGCTTTGGACCTGAAGGCGGTGCGATCAAGGGAGTTTGTGCATTCTGTTATTCTATCGCAAATGTTTTGATGGGTTCCGTGCAGGGAGCCCTCAGACCGATCGTAGGACTTCTTAACGGAGCAGAGAACAGGAGAGGTATAAGGACCCTGATGAAACAGGGGGCACAACTCATCTTTGGATTGTCAGGTGTGATGGTGATCATGTTTGAAGTATTTCCGGCATTTTTCTACAGGATCCATGGAGTAAAGACGGTACCGGCAGGCGGCGAGTCATCACTTCGGATCTATGCATTGTGCATTGGGATATTGGGCATAAATTCCCTCTTCAGAATGCTTTTTTCCACAAGAGGATTGCAGAAATTTTCCACTACTCTTACCCTTATAGGTAACTGTGCAATGCCGTTGTCTGCGTACTTTTTAAGCGTATATTGCTCGGCGCCTTCTATCTTTTTCTCATATCTTGTTGCGGCTCTTGTGATACTGTCTGCAAATATCATAAGATACAGAATGCTCAGCCGTGAAGATGTTAAAAATGAAAAGAGCAATATAAAGCGGATATATCTTTCGGTAGAGCCGCAGGATGCTGTTGATGCTTCGAAGATGGTTCAGAATTATGCCACCGAAAACGGTTATTCCCTTGAACTTGCAAATCGCGCAAGACTCTGTATGGAAGAAATGGTCGCGTATTCTGTCAGGGCAAGTAAAAGCAAAAAGGTAAGAAATCAGATAATGTTTTCATTTACGGAAGAAGATGTCTTGTTTACAATGTTGGATGACGGTGCGTGCATCATATTTGATGAAGATGAGGAAAAGCGTGAGATGATCACTGAAAACTATGCATTGCTGAAAAAGGTATCAAAGTCGATGCAGTACCAGTATGTGCTGAATCTGAACCATACAATGCTTAAATTCAGCACTGCCACTTAAAATAGCGCTTTTTGAATATACAGACAGAAATGAAAGGCTGGGAAAAATGACCGTAAAAAAAGAAAAAACAGATGATACTCTGAGGGTAGAGATCGAAGGAAGCGTGGATGCAGTGACATCGCCGGAACTTGAACGGGAGCTTCTGCCGGAGCTGTCCGATGTAAACAGCATAATCTTTAACATGAAAGATATGGATTACATCTCATCTGCCGGGCTTCGGGTTCTTCTGAAGGTATATCAGATCATTTCGGAAAAAAAATCAGTGATCGTTCTCGAAAATGTACGTGATGAACTTAAGTATATTTTTATGGATTCGGGGTTTGCCAAGTTTATGGAAATCAGGTGAACATTATAGGAAGAAAAGACTGTTATGAAAAAGGCAAAGAGGAACGGATTTCGCGACAAAATATTGAGGCTGTGCATTATCATGGCTGTAAATGCTCTGGTGGTTTCCCTGGTCGGAGCATTTTTTTTGATACGTTATCTTGACGAGACTCTGACGACATTATCCGATGCACAGCGTGAAGTCGTAAGTGGCAGAGTCGAGGAGATCATGTCAGAAAATTTTAAGAAAACAGCGTTGACGGCAAACCGGCTTGCGCGTATTGATATTGAGGGAAGCGCGGAAATGATCGAAGATGATCTTGCCTTTATCGCAAATGAGGTCAAGGAAATCTACCTGCATCCCGAACGATATGATGAATATGAAATCGAACCTCCGAAGGCGGAAAATAACGGGAAACTTGCTCTTCAGATCCTATATGCCGATGACAATGTGAAAAACGATAAAGAGTGTACAGCCTTTGCAAGAAGACTTGTTCATCTGGCTTCGGATATGGAGCATATGCTGGTCAAGCATGATACGTTTGTGTCGGACTGTTTTATAGTTCTTCCGGATGGAGTCACTCTGGCTATGGATCGCAGCTCGGCTTCAAAATTTGACGAAAACGGAGATGTGCGTTTTTATGATCCGCGTGTAAGACCATGGTACATTGAAACTTTGAAAAAGAAAGGGTTCTGTTACAACGAGATAGATACGGGTTATTATGACGGCTTGCCCAAAATAGCGTTTGCCTGGCCTGTTTATGATGAAGATAAGCTGATAGCGGTCATACACGGATCGGCAAGGCTTGATGATTTAAAGAAGTATATCGATCAGATAGTATCCATATCAGCAGGAAATGACAGCTTTTCAATCTTTATTGACAATAAAGGGACGGTCACTTTATCATCGAAAGAGTCCGGTGAGCTTTCGCTTGATAACGGTGAGGCACTAAGTCTTGATGCCATCGAGGATGCCGGACTTAAGACTCTGATAGAAAAAGTGATGGGGCAGGACTATGGATACGAAAAGGCCGAGATCGAAGGCAGGAAATATATTGTCACATATTCGAAAGTAATAAACGACGGCTGGATGTATATCAATTTCCTGTCGGAAGAAGAAGCCACAAGGGTGAAGGAACTGCTGCTTAACGATGTTGAAGAGAATTTTGAGTCAAACAAACGCGTAATGCATTTATGTATTACAGTGGCACTGGTCCTGGCGGTAATCATGATCGTTATCATAGTAATGATCACGATCATTGGCAGTACGGCATTATCAAAAAAGATAGTAAGACCTGTACAGACGATGACAGACAGGATCCGTGAGATGGATGTCGAAAACTTTGAATTCAAAATGGAGGATGTATACAGATCCGTTGATGATATAGAGGTCCTTGCGAAGGCGTTTAGCAGACTGTCAGAGAAGATCCATGATTATATTGATGAGATCGTCGAATTCACAGCAAAAGAAGAAAAAGAAAAAACTGAGCTTGAAGTTGCCAGAAGGATCCAGTATGGTATGCTGCCCATGAATTTTCCGATCTTTCCCGATAAGGAAGAGTTTGAATTATTTGCGTCCATGGATCCCGCGAAGATGATCGGAGGAGACTTTTATGATGCTTTTCTTATAGATGAAGATCACCTGTGCATGGTTGTCGGGGATGTATCCGGTAAGGGGATTCCCGCGGCATTGTTTATGGCAAAAGCAATGACGATAATAAAGAATTGTGCCAGACCGGGAGAAGGACCTTCCGAAATACTGAAGAATGCAAATGCTGCTCTGAATTACGGAAATAATGAGATGATGTTCGTAACTGTATGGCTGGCTGTGCTTAACATATCAACCGGCTTGCTTACGGAGGCGAATGCCGGACATGAGAGCCCTGTGATCAGGAGAAACGGTGAAGGATATGAACTGATCGGGCAGGATCACGGGATAGTGCTTGGTGCACTTCCCGGACAGGAATATAAGGAAGACAGTTTTGTTATGGATAAAGGAGACATCCTCTTTGCCTATACCGACGGGCTGATCGAATCCGTAAACAGTGAAGGAAAACGGATGGGAACAGATAAAATGCTTGATATACTTAATTCCTTTGATGATGAAAGTACGGAAAGACTTATAGATCATATGAAGGATAAAGTTAATGAGTTTGCAGACGGAGCGGAACAGTTCGATGATCTGACCATGCTTGCCGTAAGATATGTATAACAGGGAGAAAGAGTTCATGAATGTACGGAAGGGAATAGAGTTTAATGAAGAGGATAAAATAGCAGTGATAGCTCCGCATCCCGATGATGAATGCCTTGGAGCATCAGCTGCGCTGATACTTGCTCCGCAGAAAACGGATATTTATGTTTTGACTGACGGTTCGAGAGGTGCGGTGGAACGAACCCCTGAAGAAGAAGTTCTTGTACGGAGAGCTCAGTTTGAAGCCGAGATGGAATACGTAAAACCGCATTCATACACATGGCTGGGAGGTGTGGATACAAAGATGTCCCGGCATCGTGATCTCGTAAGTAAGATAGATTTCAGACCTTATACGATCATATTTCTGCCGTGGCTTAAGAGTTTTCATCCCGATCACCGCTATGCTTCGGCATTCTGTCTGGATGAGATCCGGCAGCAGAAGGCAGAAGGCGCATGTTACTTTTATGAGATCAAGGCACCGTTCTATGATCCGACCCATTATGTTGATATAACAGGGATATATGAGGAAAAAAGAAAACTAATACGCTTTCACGAAGATCAGGGTCCGCAGGAAGAACTTGCGCTTTCATTAAACGCTTTCAGGGCGGCTCAGATGATGAACAAACCGGAAACGAAGTATGTGGAAACTTATCTGAAGGCGGATCCGGGCATGGGATTTTAAGAAACATTTTTCTAAGGGGTAATGAGCTTGAAACTGTGTATGTATGAGGGCTATATCAGAAACCGGAAACAACTTCTTTATGAATTGTCTGTCGCTGAAGGAAACGGCCGCAGGGAAACTGAGGAGAGGATCATTCTTAAGGGATTTGAACTGTGGGGTGCAGAGATAACTTCTCACTTATACGGCTCATTTTCTTTTGCGATAAGGGATGAAGGATCAGGAAGTCTTTTTTGTGCAAGGGATGCCTTTGGGATCGAGAACTTCTATTATTATAAAACAGAAGACGGAGAGTTTATCTGTTCGACGGATATAAAAACCATAGCCGATGATCCTTCATACATTAAGGACATAGACCCGGATGCTCTGCAGCTGTATTTTATGTTCGGATATCCTGCAGGCGAAAAAACACTTTTTAAAGGTATCAGGAAATTGCTGCCGGGAAGAAGCCTCAGGGTGGAAAACGGGAGTGTGACAACGCAAATATGGTACAAACCCAGATTCGTTCCGGACGAGAATAAGATTCCGGATGAATGGATAGACGCCATAGAAGTAAGTTTTGATAAGATACTTCAGGAGGACAGGCAGAATTTTGATCCTGAAAAATGTGCATCATTTCTATCGGGAGGAGTAGACTCATCCTATCTTCTTGCTGTATCCGGGATAAAAAAAGCATACGAAATGGATTTTGAAGACGGGGTTATCCGGGAAGGCGTTTTTGCGCAAAAAACAGCAGATGACCTTGGAGCGACTCTTCACGTACTGGATATCACAAAGGATAACTATTTTAAGACCATACCGGATTTTGTAAGATGTACCGAGCTTCCGGTTGCTGATACTGCGGCAGTTGCTTTTTATATCGGATGCAAAAACATAGAAAATGATACTGACATGATCTTTTCCGGTGAAGGATCGGACGAGTTTTTTGCCGGGTATCATGTGCATAAGAGGTATACGGAGCTTGGAAGCGGAAATGAGCCGCACTATTTTGGATGTGATGGTGTTATGACTCAGGATGAGGCAATAAGCCTTCTGAAACAGGAGCACCGGTTCCCTGTAAGTGAATTATTAAAGGATACGTTTGATCCTTCCGAAGACTGTCTTGCCCATATGCTTTCGGCTGATATAGAGTTGTGGTTTGAAGGTGATATCTTATTGGGCGCAGGAAGAGCAGCAAAAGCATGCGGAAAAAAGGCGATCCTGCCATATACGGATCTGAGGATGTTTGAGATCAGTTCGGCAATGCCGTCGGAATATAAGCTCAGGGACAATATCGGTAAATATGCACTTAGGTGTGCGGCAAAAAGGAAACTTCCCAAAGATACCGCTTTCAGGGAAAAGGTTGGATATAAGGTACCGGTAAGGGAATGGTTTCGTGAACCCGGGTATAGAACAGAGATCGAAAGAGTGATCTTTGGAGAAAATAGCAGGCATTTTTTTGATGAGAGGGTTCTTGAAGGATACTGGAAGCGATACATAGATGGCGGGTTTACCGAATTCAGGATCATCTTTGCGGCTTATGT
>ONRZ01000098.1 GCA_900320345.1 uncultured Lachnospiraceae bacterium
TCTCTCAAGATTTACATCCCATATGATATCCTGCATGGAGATAAGCGCCTTCTGCACTCTGTCCATGCTCTCGTTTATCTCCTCTTCCTGCTTCCTGATATTTTCATTTACGGATGCGATAAGATAGATATTCCTTCCGTTCCTCAGACTTATCCTTGTAGTCCTTGACTGTACCGGGCTCCTCATCGTCGTCGAGTATATCTCCGAATCATAAGAGGATACCTCCCTGCCCATACTCTTTATCGGACAGTCTGGACAAGGTTCCGAATAGCCCTTGTTCTTCACGTAGCACAGACCGCCGACCTCATCACCCTGTCTGTCGCTCAGCATCGTATTTCTGTACAGTATATGGTAGTTCTCATCGACGGCATAAGCCCAGCTGCACATAGGATCGAGTATGTTCGATACAAGCTCCATCTCCTTGGTCGTAAGAAGGGGATTAACGTTCTTCTCCTTCTTCTCCATGTTTTCATCATAGAAGACATACGTATCCTTACCCGCTCTCTTGGCATCATCCAGCGCCTTCAGCGCCCTGTCAAACAGGCCTTCCGCCGACGCCTTTGCCCTGCTCATAATAGTTATCCCGACCGATACCGTGACCGCCGCGCCCATTTCCTTCCATACCTCCCTGACAGTCTGGCACACATAAGCCGCCCTCTCTTCAAGTATGTTGGTATTGCGGATACCCTTCATAAACACAACGAACCTGTCGGTTCCGACCCTTCCTATCAGGTCTGAACCTCTGAACGCACGCTTAAGTATCCTTGCCACCTCAACAAGAACGCCCTCCGCGCTGATCTGGCTGTTCATATCTTCCCAGTCGCCGTAATCATCGACATCCACTAACATTAGATTGGGAATGGCTTCTTCGCTCATGGTCCCCATGTATTCATCCGTAAGCCTCATGAACGGCTCCCTGTTATACACATGGGTGAGGTTGTCCCTGTTTATTTCGAGTTCCTCGCTGTTATTCTTGGACTCATCATCTATATATGTCATGGTGCCGTACAGAACGTCACCCTTATCCGTATTTCTGATACGTCCCTTGAGCTGATACCAGAAAAATTCTCCGGAAAAATCAAGAAAGCGAACATATTCCATCTTCACCTTGCCATCCTCGGGACGCAAAGTGAAGAAGGATATCGCTTTCTTCGCATCATCAACATGTATCTTTCCCCTGCCCGTCAGATTCTCTGTGAAACCGGATATTGTATGCAGGGCGGGAATATATCTGTCTATATTATCGGAAAACCTGATCTCATCCTTCTTACGGTCATACTCGAAGGCTATGATATCATTAAGATCGATCACATTACGGAACAGATCCTCTTTGTTCTTATTCATTGGAATACCCCATCATATGTCATAAGGGGTCCCGCTTGCGGTGCATTCCTTATGACGGTTATCTCGTAGTCTGCTTTACACTGCATTCATCATGCATAATGGCAATGAATATACAGAATAATTATACACAAATATCCGTTCTGCAACAACCTTTTAGGACAATATCAGTTAGTTTTCTTAATTTTCTGAACAATCGACATTTCATCGCAAAAAACCGGCAAACACATAGTTCCCGTAATCTGTCCCTCTGTCCGTCAGACTGAGATACCCCCCTTCTTCTCTCAACAGTCCTTCATTTTTGAACTTCTCTATCTCCCGGCCATATACAGCTTCCGGCTTTATCCCGAATTCACGCTCAAAATCCGCCTCTAAGACACCTCTGCTCATCCTCAGTCCCAAAAACATGAATTCATCCATACAGTCATCCCTGCTCAGGATTATGTTTTCATCAAAAATATCCGAAGCGGCCGGTTGGTTTACATAACTTATAAAATCCCGTGTATTCCTGTATCTGACATTCCCTATAAGTGATGAAGCACCAAGACCGAATCCGAAATAATCCCTCCGCGTCCAGTATGCCGTGTTGTGTCTGCTCCAAAAACCTCTCCTTGCAAAATTGGATATTTCATATCTTTCATAACCGCATTCTCTTAAGCGTCCGACCGTCATATGATACAGGGCCCGCTCCTTATCCTCGTCAAACAGCCTTCCCTCCTCTGTCCCGTATCGCTCATAAAAGGGAGTCCCCTCCTCTATGATCAGGCTGTATGCCGAAATATGTTCCGGTACAAGATCCGTGACCAGACCGATAGTATGGCTCAGGGACTTATCTGTCTGTCCGGGGATCGCCGTCATAATGTCTACATTTATGTTTGAAAAACCGGCCTTCCTCGCGGCATTATATGTCCTAAGGAAATCATCAAGGCTGTGGATCCGCCCCAATGCCCTCAGCTCATTCTCGTTTGCGGACTGTAATCCTATACTCAAACGGTTGATCCCAAGCTCCCTGTATGTCTTAAGCATGCCGTCCGTTACCGTTCCCGGATTTACTTCTATGGATATCTCCGCCTTCCCTCTATCCGCATGTACGAATTCCTTGTCTATGCATCCAAGTATCCTCTCTATATGGGACGCGTCGATACAGCTCGGTGTCCCGCCCCCGATATACACGGTCTCAACCATATACTCCGTGTCGGCGCACTTATACTTCTCTCTGCATCCTTCGATCTCTTTTATAAGAGCGCGGACGTAATCCGCTTTCTCGGATTCGCCCGCAGGCATCGACAGGAAGTCACAATAATCACATTTTTTAACGCAAAAGGGGATATGTACATATATCCCCAATGCTCTGTTCTTCTTATTCATTTTATCCTCTGTGATAACAGCCACCCCAAAATGTGTACGGCCTGCTGGAACCTTCCTTCTCCTATCATATCCTCGATCTCCTGCCCCGTATGTTTCGTCACGTTCAGAAACTCCGTATCATCCAGATCCTGCCCCGCTACCTTACGGCAGTTCTTTGCCGCAAACAGATATGCGTAATTATCCGCTATGGTCGCATTTGACGGAACGGTAAGAAGATGTGTCCATTCGTCCGATTCATATCCCGTTTCCTCCAGCAGTTCACGCTTTGCGGCTTCCAAAGCATCCTCGGCCGTTTCCCTGTTGCCGTACTCCCTGCCGTCCTTCCTCTCAATGCCGCCTGCAGGAAATTCCGTTGTAACTTCCCTTATCCCCTGTCTGTACTGTCTTACACACAGATAGTCCCCGTTTGTGTCGGAGGCGACTATCACCACATAATCCCTCCGGCTGTAACTGTAAAATGGCTCAAACTCGCTTCCGTCCGGGAACCTGAACTTTGATCTTCTTATATCGATCCACTCATCCCTCACTATGTGCTCGGTCTCTATCTCCTCCCACTCAAGCGGATCCTTTCTGCCTGTATCCATAAGCTTTCTCCATCTTTATGTCAAAAATGCAATGATCCCTCATTGTATATAAACAAATCCTGTCCTTCTAAAAGCGTACACTATCCTTAAAAGCGCAGAATAAATAAGACCTGTTCCAAAGAAAAATACTGCGATCCTTGGATTGTTCACATTTATGATGCATACCGCCGCTATCAGCAGCTGTATAACTCCTTGAACTGTCTTATATTTCCATAAACCTATGCCGTAGGCTTTTGCCTCTCTTGCTCTTAATATGTCTATGATACCCGCAAATGCATGTATGCATATAAGATAGATGAGGACATAAAATCTCGGCACATCGGTCAGTGTACCGGTAAGGATGCCAAAATCCAGCATCATCACCCCCTTGTACAGCGACGTCTTTCCATCCACCATAAACCTTGCCATTGTAAAGTAATGAAACAGCTTTCTTATACCCATTACTGTAAGTATGACAGAAAGGACAAAAATGATGAACAGATAACCGTCAGACGGCTCTGTCAATATTATGAGGGCTCCAAGCAGCATCAGAAGTCCCGTAAATATCTCCTTTAGTCTCTGTATCTTTGTCATATCTTCTTAACGATCCTCTTCCATACAAAACCTGCAAGCGGGTTTCCCGAATTATATATATGGTCACACACCATTCCCTTATGCATTATAGCTGCGTTTATAAAGTGCCCAAGAAATGTAGCCTCTTTATCGGATGTGCTGCAGTATTCTCCCTGATACCTTGTTTCATCAAATTCTTCAGGGGCTGTTCCCGACAGTTCCCCTCCAAAATCCCTCCAATCATCTGAGGCTATGAGCTGTCTCTTGCGGATTATCGCATCAATCCTCTCCTTATATGGTGCTATGACATCATCGGCATATCTTCCCGTTTCAAATTCCGCTTCCTCTCCCCTCAGATATTTCATTGCATATATCATCTGGCCGAATGCCTTCATATAATCCGAAGGATTATCCTTGATCAAATAGCGGTATTCATTCCACGCCGGAAGGTACTTAAACTTTACAAAAGAATAATCCGGCAGATGTCCGGCCCTTCCGTGCCCTAAGTTCATGATCGCATTCTCGGATCCCTGATACAGACTGTTCGTATATATATTGTTTTCAATATCGTCGGGAGTCCCGGGACTGTGCCTGAACTTTATCTTTCTCTCACTTTCCGTCCCGTCTTTTGAAACGATCTCGGCAAAATCATCGGTGGTATTGTTTATAACAAGTGAAGGCGTTCCCGCAAAATTACTGTGTGCCCATGTATCCGCAAGCACGTGCATAGCTATACCTGCCGCCTGTAACGTTTTTCCCTTTGCATTCTCCACCGTGCTCTTAACAAGATCGCTGTCCGGTCCGCAGATCAGTCTGTATTTGTTCATATATATCTTAGGGTGCCCCTGCTTTACGGCATACAGATCTTTGGGCAGGAAATGGAACGATGCCCATATCCTTGTAATATCCTGAAGCCCCACTATATCTGTCCTTGCATCCATCATTTCAAGCTGAAGCTGGGTTGTTGCGGCATTTAGCGGAGCATTTATCCTTAACAGCAGTGTTTTTGAACAGCGGTCTACAAACTGGGAACTGTAAGAAATGTCCATGCTCTCCTCATGGGAATACCCGGCTAGGATCGCCGCACAATATGTTGCATAATAATGGAAATCTTCCTGCATAACTATCCGCGCCCCTCCCCGATCAGGTTTTTTAACTTAAACGCGGAATACACCATATCGAATAAAAGATATGCCATCGTGGCATCAACCATCATGGAAGCTATCACTGTGGCATCTATTTTGTCCGCTTCGACCAGATTCATGGGAACAAATATTACCGAAACAACTAATGCGAAAACAGCGATGAACAGAAAAAATCTGCGATGCCCCTTGTCCCTGCTGTACCTTATGGCTCCGACTCCGATTATAAGATGTATGACTATAGCGATCACAAAAGCGATAATAAAGGTCAGGGAATAGACGAGCGGCACCAGACTCTCATCAATTTCCGAAAGGTCGACACCCGAAAAGATCTGCTCCGCAAATTCCCTGTTCATCATAAACATCATCAATATCCTGAGCACGCTCCATACACCGAATAATATGAAATACCGGCCTCCGAAATATATATTGCTCCTGTATTTTTTTATAAGAGCTTCTTTTGTCTCATCCATATCATATCTGTCATTTATACTATACGTCTATTTATCCTCATCAAGCTTAAGCACGCTCATGAAAGCCTTCTGAGGTATCTCGACATTGCCGATCTGGCGCATACGCTTCTTTCCTTCCTTCTGTTTCTCAAGAAGCTTCTTCTTACGCGTTATATCGCCGCCGTAACATTTTGCGAGCACATCCTTTCGCATCGCCTTGACTGTCTCACGTGCTATGATCTTGCTTCCTATCGCTGCCTGTATGGGTATCTCGAACAGATGCCTCGGGATCTCCTCCTTAAGCCTCTCGCACATCCTTCGTCCGCGTTCGTATGCACTCTCGGCATGTACTATGAAGCTCAACGCATCCACCTCTTCCCTGTTTATGAGGATATCAAGCTTCACAAGCTCCGACTTCTCATATCCCTTCATCTCATAATCGAAGGATGCATAACCGCGTGAACGTGATTTGAGTGCATCAAAGAAATCATATATTATCTCGCTCGTACTTAAGGAGTGCGCGTGTCTCCTCCATGTATTCCATGCTAAGATACCTTCCCCGCCTCTCCTGACACAGTTCCATTATCGGTCCGACAAAATCCTTGGTGACCATTATCTCGGCACTCACTATCGGTTCTTCCATATACTCTATCTCGGAAGGATCGGGAAGATTGGTCGGGTTGGTAAGGTCTATCACCTCTCCATCCGTTTTGTGCACCTTATATATAACACTCGGAGCCGTTGTGACAAGATCAAGATTGTATTCCCTCTCAAGCCGCTCCTGAACGACCTCGAGATGGAGAAGTCCCAGAAAACCGCACCTGAAACCGAAACCAAGGGCCACGGATGTCTCCGGTTCATAATTAAGGGATGCGTCATTGAGCTGGAGTTTTTCCAGCGCATCACGAAGATCCGGATATTTTGCACCGTCTGCAGGATACATTCCGCAGTACACCATCGACAGCACCTTCTTGTAACCGGGCAGCGCTTCGTCACACGGATCTTCCGAATCCGTTATCGTATCGCCCACTGCCGTATCCCTGACATTCTTGATGCTGGCAGTGATATAGCCTACCATACCTGCCGATAACTCATCACAGGGAATGAACTGTCCGGCTCCGAAATATCCCACCTCTACCACTTCTGCCGTCGCTCCCGTAGCCATCATCTTAATGGGTGTACCCTTCTTAACACAGCCGTCCATCAGACGCACAAAGGCTATCGCGCCCTTGTATGAATCATACAGCGAATCGAAAATAAGTGCTTTAAGCGGCTTATTCCTGTCACCCTTCGGTGCGGGGATCTTACTTACCACCTGTTCGAGCACCTCATCTATCCCGATCCCGTTCTTGGCTGATATCCTCGGAGCATCCTGCGCTTCTATTCCTATCACGTCCTCTATCTCATTTACGACGCGTTCGGGATCGGCGCTCGGAAGATCGATCTTGTTTATTACCGGGAACACATCCAGATCATGGTCAAGAGCCAAATACACGTTAGCAAGCGTCTGTGCCTCTATTCCCTGGGCAGCATCAACGACAAGGATGGCGCCGTCGCATGCCGCAAGGCTCCTTGATACCTCATAGTTAAAATCCACATGTCCCGGTGTATCTATTAGGTTAAATATGTACTCCTCGCCGTTTTTTGCCTTATATACGGTACGAACCGCCTGGGACTTTATCGTTATCCCGCGCTCACGTTCAAGATCCATGTTATCAAGGACCTGCGCCTGCATCTCACGGCTCGTGAGAAGACCCGTGCTCTCGATTATACGATCCGCAAGAGTTGATTTACCATGATCTATATGGGCTATGATGCAAAAATTCCTGATCTTACTCTGATCCATTAAGATTTATCCTCCGCTTTTTATCCCTGCCGCCTCTTCTCCAGTGATA
>ONRZ01000245.1 GCA_900320345.1 uncultured Lachnospiraceae bacterium
TGAGAGGATGGCTGAAGTCAGGTCTATACGGGATACAATAGAAAACTATAATATGACATCCGACAGTTCCTATGAACTTCAGGGATATCTTGCACATATGCTTGCTGAGAATGAATCTAAAGGAATTTTTGACTACTATGTCGGAATGCAGGATACCACATGCTATTTCGGCGGTGGATGGGAGCCCGCTCCCGGTGAATATGACCCCACGACCAGGGACTGGTATAAGAACTCTCTTACATCAGAGGATGTGGTTGTCTCAGAGGCCTATGTGGATGCAGAGACAGGTAAGGTGGTCATAACGATGTCGGTACCTATCCATGAAAACGGTTCCATAGTGGGTGTTTTTGCCGCAGACATATTTACGGATGATGCTCAGGCTGTTGCCTCTTCCGCATTTGATAAAGACGATACCAAATATGTTATTCTCATTGACAGTGCCGGAACGGTTATGGCGCATAAGAATGCAGAGTTTGCTCCCGCGGTTGATGCCGAAGGAAACGAGAAGCTGACAAACTATAAGGCGGCAGGGATTCCGGATGCCGTTGTCGGATCGACAGGTCTTGTTAAAAAGATCGGTAATGATTATGCCGGAATATTCAGGGTATATACCGGGCAGGTCATAGGCGGAACGGGTGTTACCGCGATAGTTGTTGACAAGGGACTGCATTATTATCAGGGCGTGATCCTTTTCTCAATAGCTTGTATCATTCTTGTTATCGCAATATTTTTTATTGTCAGGATGATGGTAAGGACAAAGCTGTATCCCCTGCTTGACCCCTTAAAAGAGCTGGTTGATGTGGCCGACAATATGTCAAGGGGACAGCTTGATTATAAGCCGCAGTACACATCGGAGGATGAGATCGGGGATCTGTGTGCTGCCATTGAAAAATCAAACGATTCCATCAGGAGTTATATAGCAGACGTGGCTCAGAAGCTTGAAGCAATAAGCAACGGAGACCTTACTGCCAAGGTTACCATGGATTATATAGGTGATTTTGAGGAACTGAAGACATCCATCAATACCATTTCGGATTCACTTAATAATTCAATGCAGACGATCCTACGATCTGCAGACTGCGTACACGAACACGCAAAGAACGTTTCCGGCGAGGCTACCGATCTTTCATCCAACGTATCCAATGTAAATACAAGGATAACCGGAATACATGAAGCCATTTCGGCAGTCAGGAACAAATTCGGTGAGAACCTTGAAACTGTCAATGAATCGCTTAAGCTGTCCGACGATACAACAGAAGCCCTTAATCTAAGCTATAAGCAGTTAGAGACCCTCTTTGATGCTATGGAGACGATCGCGGAAAAATCAAACAAGATCGTAGAGATCATAAGCGCCATCAACCAGATAGCAAGCCAGACCAATCTGCTTGCGCTGAATGCATCCATTGAGGCGGCGAGGGCAGGTGAAGCCGGCAGAGGCTTTGCGGTAGTTGCAGACAATGTACAGGATCTTGCCACTCAGACAGCCCAGGCTGTTTCGGATTCAGAGATACTGATTAAGGAATCGGTTGAGGCTGTTGAAGAAGGAAGACGGATCGTAAATGAGGCTGTTGAAGCCATGAAGAATGTTGTTACAAAGACTGAAAACGTGCATGCGCACATAACAGAGATAGCAGACTCTATCCGTGAGGAAACTACGATCGTGGAAGATGTATCACACAGCATATTTGGCATAGATGATTTTGCCAAGGAAGCAGAAACAACCTCGAAAGAGTGCGTGGATATGACAAAGGGTCTGTATGATGAGGTTGATACAATGCACGAGATCATAGGCAGATTTGAGCTATAGCACTGAATGATGAAGCGACAATCGGGGTAACAGGATTCGAACCGACACTCCGAAAGGCCTCAAACTCAGCAAAGAAGGGAGTTTCGTTGAAATACCTCGTCTTTTTTGTTATACTCTTTTTGGATGGCTGGAATGAAGGAAGCATGAATTTATAGAAAGGCTTGACAGCTATGTATAACAAAATAACAATGGTAGTCTTTACGGCATTCGGAGTATTTTTTACTATTCCAAACGAGCAACTTATAAAGATAGGCTGACACGACAAATTAGATTAAAGGAAAACAACAAAGGATCTTTAGGATTTCCTCAAAGGTAAGAAAGGGTATAAGAAAATATAGTATTAAATACACAATAAAGCCGGGGACGCAAAATCCCCGGCTTTTGTTCACTCATTGTTATCTGCGGCTTCGCTGACCATGTCTATGAGTTCGTCGAGAGGCTTTGTTATCTTCTCGCGGATGAAGTCGGCTATCACGGATAAGGTTCCTGTTGCCTTGTCCAGGTTTAAGGTCAGCTTTACGAGTTCTTCTTTGATTTCATTTGGTTCCATATGTTTTCTCCTTTCGATAAAAAAGAGCCCGTCATTTGACGGGCTGATTGTATGTAAAGTACGCAGCAAATTGGGCTACGCACCGATTGAGGTAGGGCACCATTTCGGTGCAAATGAGGTATTTTCCATAGTCTTTGTACCTCCTTTCCTCGTACTTAAGTATATCATGGAAGGTTAAGATTAGGGAGGGGTAGAATAGGCGGAATTTAAAAATTCACATTAGGTATTCAATAAATATCAGGAAATTCCAGGATTTGCAGAGAGATGTTTAGCAAACTATAAAATTATGATAAAATTATCAATGGAGTCCTTTGATGGCGGTGGACCGGAGTTTAATGTTGTGATCGCTGATGAGAGCATAGTATCGTATGTCAGCAGATCGAAATACCGGGATCCGGATCACAGGAAGGATTATTTACAACGATTACAAGAGAATTGGGTTTCCAAAGAATGGGAGAATCGATAATAGATCGAATGAATGCTGCACTAGCTGAACTGAATACACTTATTGTAATTGATGGAAATAATATTTCTTTGAGAACGTAAGCAATCACTTATGAGGATATATATTTGAGCTGCGACGACTACGATTACGATGAATATGATGCCGAGGACGAGGAAGATCTTGAAGCTACCGTTCTTACTATACTGTTGATGCCGGCGGTGGTGATTACTATGGCTTTTTCTTTGTTTGGATGTGGAATGCAGAAATTGGATGGTGATGGCATGGTTAGAGGGCCTTTCTATGCGCAGATATCACAGGATGAAGCCAAACTCATGATGAAAGATGATGACGGACACGTTATCGTTGATGTTCGCAGGGCTGATGAATATGCCAAGGGACATATCCCCGGCGCAATCCTGATACCCAACGAAGAGATCGGGATTGAGCAGCCTAAAGAATTGCCGGATAAGAACCAGATCATATTGGTTTATTGCCGGACCGGAAGAAGAAGCAAGGAAGCTGCGCAGAAACTGGCAGATATGGGTTATGTGAATGTGTATGAGTTCGGCGGGATAGAGGACTGGACCGGAGATATCGTTACGGATGATAATGACGATGCCTTAGAGAAAACAGCTTCACTCAGCTTTGAGTCCTTTGATGGCGGTGGACCGGAGTTTAATGTTGTGATCGCTGATGAGAGCATAGTATCGTATGTCAGCAGATCGAAATACCGGGATCCGGATCACGGCGAGACGACGATGATCATAGAGGAACGATCACCCATAGCGGATAACCTCGATCACAAATACAGGGTGACGGTAAATGATGAGCTTAATGTACAGATAGAGCAGCTTTCCGTAAAAGATATAAATGAAGAAGCAGGTGAGGGCATGATCCTTAAGATTAACGGCGAGGATTATCCGGTTGAATGGGAGAACAACGAATCGGTAGAGGCGTTAAAAACACTGTGTCCGCGTACTGTAGAAATGTCCATGTATGGAGGATTTGAACAGGTAGGATCCTTGGGGAGCAGCTTGCCGCGAAATGATGAGCAGACAACAACGGACTATGGCGACATCGTGTTGTATTCCGGAAATCAGATCGTTATCTTTTACGGATCGAATTCATGGGCATATACGAGACTGGGACATATCCTTGCAGATAAAGAGATTATGGAAGAAGCCCTGGCAAACGGGGATGTAACGATAGAATTGGTTAGCGAATGAGGAGGATTCATGATGGCAGATTTTCAGTATGAAATAGTAGAGCATATCGGAGTTTTATCGGAAAGCCCCAAGGGCTGGAGAAAGGAATTTAATAAGATCTCCTGGAATGGTGGAGCGCCTAAATATGATATCAGGGACTGGGCCCCGGAGCATGAAAAGATGGGAAAGGGTGTTACATTATCTGATGAAGAGTTGGAGAAGCTTAAGGAATTGATTAAACCAAATAATTAGGTGGAGATATACGATATGGCAAAAGAAAACAGCAAAACAGTAAAAGAAACCGTCAAGACCGGCGTATCTTTCGGAAGTGCATTAGCCATGGTTATTAGTTATGTAAACTGGCATTCTATCGGCTGGGCAATCTTACACGGTCTTATGGGCTGGGTGTACGTGATTTATTACATCATCAGATATCATTAACTGTAGATTTACAAAGCTTCTATTTGAAGGAGGCTCTCATGTCATCACGGGAAGAAAGAGTAAAAGTATTCGAAGATACAATGAAATGGTGCCAGGACGATGACTACCTTTCGGCATCTATTGATGCTGCAAAGAAAGCAACGAAGGTATATTATGAATATACTAGCGAGAAAATACCTTCCGACGTGAGTCGGTTGTGGGATGAATCGCCTTTTTGTACTTGCCGGATTTAACATATTTGCGTTTGTGCTCATCAGTACGCTGCCCCTCAATATAAGACTTGACTGTTTCCATGGATACGGACCCGGTAGTAGCACAGAAATAACTTGCGCTCCAAAACGAATCCTTCCACAGATATTTTTCCACA
>ONRZ01000099.1 GCA_900320345.1 uncultured Lachnospiraceae bacterium
GCGGCTCTTGATGAGATCCTTGACGATTATGATTATATCTTTATCGACAACAGTCCATCGAGGGGACAGCTTCTTAATATGGCGTATTTTACCGCAGACTTTATAATCATCCCCACCGAATGCGATACGGGATCTCAGGATGGCATCGTTGCTATCTTTAATGATATCGAACGTCTTAAGAAGGGTAAGGTTCCCCTTTCTCACGCTGTCGTCATGGGGATCATCCTTAATAAATATGAAAAAACGCAGATGCATGAGATCGCTTACGAAAGCATATGCGATCTTGCCGAGACTTTGGGGCAGGGCAGTTTTGTTATAAAGGTACGCAAATCTATCCGTGCATCCGAGGCAAAGCTGGTACTTAAATCAATGCAGAGTCACGCAAGAAGTTCTACTTCCGCCATCGATTTCAGGGAAGTGGCGGACGAGATAATTTCAAGGGAGGAATAAAATGGCAAATAATCTTAGGGAACGCGCTCAGGAAAAAAACCGACAGCTTCGGGAGAACATTGAGAAAAACAATGAAACAGCGGTAACTGATGTTATCTCCATGTATAACAGCAATGTAACACCAGGGAAAAACACCGGATCCGTTGAGGAAAATAAAGAAGAGAGCAGTAAGCCGCGGCGGAAAAAGAAGGTATACAGACGCATCAATATAACAATGGACGAGGAGATAGCCGAAATGATCTCCATTCCTGCCGCACTCCATGGCGGAAAGACTTCAAGATATATTGAAGATATAGTCAGAAAAGATCTCGAGAAGAATCTTGAAAAATATAAGTTGATCGTAAAAATGAGAGAAGAACTTGATTAGACTTATTTATCATGAGAAAACAGAGGCTTAAAATAATACCTGACAGGGTTTTTCACAAATTGTGGGATGCCGTCGACAAATACGGATCCAAGGATATTTATATCAGTAATATCATTGACAATGACAGTATTTTCAATTACCGAAAATACTGTCTTGACTATGTTGAAGCTTCCTTTGTCCTTGCCAATATCTACAGCCTTAAGAATATGTCGTTCAGCGATATCCTTAACAAGGCAGGGACAAAAAAAAGCACCGTTTCTCATATTTTCTGTATACCCATTCGTACAATAGAGGACTGGTTTTCGGGTACCAACAGGTCCCCTTCATATATAAGGCTGATGCTGCTTAAGTATTTTCATCTTCTTGATCTCGGCAAGCATGTGCGGATAGAATCCGATATCAATTTCTTCAAGACACGCCCATCCGTTTATGTAAAGCATAAAGCCAAAAACGAAAAGCGCGTTAAGAATGAATCCACGGAAGCATCTGCCGCCCTTCCCGAGGAGACGAAGCCTTCTGTTAAAACTCCCGAGAGTTATTATGAAGAATACATCATGAGTGATGACTACGAAGAATTCCTCGACCGGCTTATAGCAAAAACCAAAGAAAACAATATAAAGAAGAGAGCAGATCGCAGCCGTTTTGATTAAGTACCTAAATTCAGGTTTATTTGGTACCTGAATTTAGGCAGTAAACTCCTGTAATGATCTTCCCTCATTTCTGGTACTATTTCCCCCTATCACCCTATATATTGTGCTTTTTTTGGGCTTTAAAAGCAAAATATTGACTGATTTACATAATGTTGATACCCAAAAACAGGTACGAATATCTGTTTTGTGACCATAATTTGGGCTGCAATCACATCTTTACACCATTTTTTCGTACCTATATTTAGGGTGTTTTGCCCAAAAACAGGTCACATAAAGTACCTTTAAACAGAATATCTTGTATATTTCCGGTTTCACAACTCCATATTTTGTGTTATACTCTAAAAGCTGCATACGGTACATTGTTTTCGTACCTGTATTTAGGGTTTTTTGTTACAACTTCCGGGAAAATAAGGCCCGGATCACCTGTTTTTGGGTACCAAATAAGTGATTTTTCCTAAATTCAGGTCCCAAAAAAATATATCTACTCCTAAATTTTGGTACGATTATTACCGCTCAGTGAACAAATTGCCCTTGTTTTTGCGCATATTTAAATGCCTGCAAAATGTACCTATAAAACCTGATTTTTTATACTTTGATTCCCCGTATGTACCATTATTCTTCCTAAAAAACGGTACCTTATCACCCGGGATCTATTGATTTACCTGACATATTCCTTTTCCAATAAATGAAATAATACGATGTTTTAATAAAACTTAAACACAACAACAGCGCTGTTTTTATAATCGTACCTCATTTTGGGGAAATGTTTCCCGTATCAGGGTAAAATTCCGTTGACTTTAATGAAGAAATATTATATATTGTTTAAGTACCGGAATCTGGGGAAATAGTTCCGGTATTAAGGCAGATCTTGCAGAGGGGGGAGAAAATGGCTAAAGAATTACCTATCGACACCAGAGAATATTATTCCAATGATAATTTCATAAAAACAAACGCTATGATCCAGGCAAAGTACAAATCTTCTTTAATGGAGAACAAGCTTCTGAACCTGGCTCTTGCCAATTCGATAAACGGTAAGCTTGACAGGGAAGGAACCCTGGTAGTTACTTTGACAGTCCCGGAAATAACCAAAGCATTGGGCATCAAATCCCACGCGATATATTCGGAACTTGACAACATAGCAGCAACAATGACCGGACGGGTCATCGGTGTTTCGGATCCCAAAAAGAAAACCTTCAAGTATGCATCATTGATACATGTGGCCCAGTATACGGAAGACAGCAGGTTCATAGTCAAATTTTCCAAGGAATCACGTGAACTTATCGAGAACATTTCGGATCAGTATACAAAACTCAAGATATCAACGATAGCATCATTCAGGTCAGTATATTCGTTAAGGCTTTACGAGTCCCTTAAGTCCAAGGCATATATCCCCAAAGGCGAGAGCGCGATAGACAAGAACAAGATAAGGATAGAATTCGGAGTAGCAGAGCTTCAGTTCCAGATGGGAACTGTTAATCTTGAAGTAGGAAACGTCAAGAACATATTGAAGGAGACGGCCAAAACCGGAAGTCCCGACTATGAAAGGGCGATAGAGAGTGCCAAGGAGAAGGTAAATACCGACTGGAGGCATTTTTCAAGGGTCCTTAAGAATTCCGTTAAAGAGATAAATGAGATAACGGAGATGAATGTTGTAATGGAACCCGTTCCCGGAAGAGGAAGAGGCGGGAAGATAAGCAGGGTGGTCTTCTACGTTGACAAGAATAAGAACAGCGAGGAAGTGTCCGATAAGGAGGCTCTGGTGGAACTTTCGGAAGATGATGTTCTTGATGAGATAATGGAGATGGCAGCCGAGCTGACAAGGATCAAAATATCTGAATGCAGGGAGATAGCCAAGGCCGCGGGTTACAGCATTGAACGTGTAAAGAAGGCTCATGAGGCGGCAAAACAGCAGAAGGAGTTCAAGTCAAGTTATACGGCGTTTATGATATGGGCGATAAAGGACGATATAAGCCCCAATACTAAGACTTCGAAAAAATCCGCAAAGGGTGGATTTGATGATTTTGAACAAAGAGAATATGATTATGATGAACTTGAGAAGGATGCTCTTAAAATGAACGGGACGGAAGGGGTATACCCGCTGTTTACGATAATAGATCAGGACTGATGAACATATTTACGACAGGCAGGAGGAGAATGCTTTGAACATTCAGCAGATCAGATATGTACTTGAAGTGGCAGGGGCATCTTCCATAAGGGAGGCTTCCGCAAAACTGTTTATTTCGCAGCCGGCATTATCAGCCAGCATTAAGGAACTTGAGGAAGAACTCGGCATCCTGCTGTTTGAACGTACGAACAAGGGGATATCACTCACGGATGAAGGCAGGGAATTTACCGTCTATGCCAAGAAAGCCCTGGGACAGTATGAGATACTTGAAGACAGGTATCTGTCCGGGAACAGTGATAAAGAGCATTTTTCGGTTTCAACACAGCATTTTAACTTTTCCATAAAGGCTTTCACGGAAGTCATTAAGAATAATTATCCCGAGAAGTTTATTTTTTCCATTCATGAGACAAAGACGAAAGACGTGCTCGAGGATGTAAGGACACTAAAGAGCGAAGTGGGTATCATATCATTTTCGGGAGCGAGCGAAAAGGTCATAAAGAAGCTGTTCAAGGAATATCAGCTTGATTTTACTCCGCTTATGAGAAGAGAGACCTATGTTTATGTGTGGAAGGATCATGAATTCGCGGACCGGAAGGAGATATCGCTGGATGAACTTGCCGGATATCCCTGTGTTTCTTTCGATCAGAGTGATGACAGCAACTTCTATCTGACCGAAGAGGCTATGGCGGACTATGATTTTAAAAAGATGATAAAATCGGATGACAGGGCAACAAGCATGGAGATCATAGCAGATCTTCACGGATACTCGATAGGAAGCGGTATGCTTGCCGACAGTGATGTCATCCTTAAAGGTCTTGTATCGATAAAATTAAAGGAAGAAGACCCGATCATCATCGGATATATAACAAGACAGGGCAGTCAGATGTCTGTATATGGCAAGGCATATATAGAGGAACTGCAAAAATACAGGGAGTTGACATGAGTCTACGTATCATACTGCTTAGTATCCAATATATCAGTATAGCAGCACTGTTTATCGAGAGCATTCTTGTTTTCAGAAGATGGAAGAACCGGATACACGGATATCTGTTCATAAGCTGTATCGCAGCGCTTGTAAATAATGTAGGCTACCTTTTTGAACTTACTGCCAGGTCCGAAGAAGCATATATCACCGCGCTCAGGATATCTTATTCGGGGCGGGTGTGGTTCGGTCTTTTCATGTTCCTGTTTTTATCTGAACTTTGTAAGGTAAGGCTGTCCGATACTGTCAGGAGCGGACTGCTTGTTGTACATTTGATCACATACATCGCGGTTTTTACATTTCAGCATCATACTCTTTATTATTCCTCAACAAATTACGTGAACAGCGGGATCTTCCCGCGTCTGCTCCATGAAAAGGGAATACTGTATTATCTTTTTATAAATCTGCAGACCATGTATATCATCGTAGGTCTCGCGTGGCTTGTCATCCTTTACGGCAGGGAGAGGAACGAAACGGCAAGGCACCGTATCAAGATGGTGATCCTTGCGATCGTAGCCGAAAGCTTTTTCCTGGTGATCCAGCTTACGGGAGTGCATCAGCTTACAAGGGTTTATGATGTCACGATGATAGGATATACGATAGGCACGGTATTTATGCTCATAGCAATACAGCATTATGATCTTCTCGGAACAGGAGAACTTGCCAAAGAATTTATGATAGACAGGCTTTCGGAAGGCATCATCGCGGTAGACCGTGACGGCGAGGTCGCATATTACAATGATCTTGCAAGTGAGCTGTATCCGGGACTTAAATCCGAACCTTTGGCGGTAGTTGATGAGATCAGGCAGATCATAAAGGATGAGGGAAATATATCCATAAACGACCGTATATATACTCCGGAAGAGAACGATCTTATCTATAAGGAAGAAAATCTTGGCAGGCTTTATGCCCTGGTCGATGACACCGATCATTACAGGTATATGGAAGACCTGAAGAAGCAGAAGGAGATCGCAGACAGCGCAAACGCAGCCAAGAGCAGATTTCTTGCGAACATGTCCCATGAGATAAGGACACCCATAAATTCGGTGCTCGGCATGGATGAAATGATCTTAAGGGAAAGCAAGGAAAAGACCATCCGTGCTTATGCGGCGGATATCATGTCGGCAGGCAGAACGCTTCTTACCCTTATCAACGATATACTCGATTTTTCCAAGGTAGAGGAAGGTAAGATGGAGATCATACCCGTACAGTATGATCTCTCCTCTCTTATAAACGATCTTGTTAATATGATAAGGGACAGTGCGGCAAAGAAAGGCCTTAAATTAGTTGTTGATGTAAATGAAAATATACCTCATTATCTCATAGGGGATGAGATACGCATAAAACAGTGCGTTCTGAAGAACTTAATATCCTGCTCGATCTCTCGGTCAAAGATACCGGGATAGGCATGAAGGAGCAGGATATGGAAAAACTGTTCTCACCCTATAAACGGATAGATGAGAAATATAACCGTACAGTCGAAGGGACAGGTCTGGGCATGACCATAACAAGGCAGCTTCTTGAACTTATGGGGTCCGAGTTGTCGGTAAAGAGTGAATACGGAAAAGGTACGGAGGTATCATTTTCCATAAAACAGCGGGTTGTATCATGGGAAGGGATAGGAGATTTTTCATCGAGATATAACGGAAAGAATAACGATCTTTCTGATTATCACGAACTCTTCCATGCACCACAGGCCAGGATACTGGTCGTTGACGATACGGAAATGAACCTTACGGTCATACAGAGTCTGTTAAAGATGACGAAGATAAGGATAGATACGGCATTATCGGGCGAGGATGCGATAACTCTTGCGGCCACGAACAGATATGATGTCATCCTTATAGATCATATGATGCCTAAGATGGATGGAATTGAAACACTTAAGCATCTAAGGGAAGAGGGAAAGAATCAGGATACACCGGCAGTCGCTCTGACCGCAAATGCGGTATCGGGCGCAAGGGAAAGATACTTAAATGCAGGGTTTATCGATTATATGAGCAAGCCTGTTGACGGGAGCAAGCTGGAACATATGCTTAAGAACCTTCTTCCGCAGGAGAAGATACAGGAGGCGCCGGTAACGGTTGCGCCGGGGAGGACGGAAGGGTCAAAGGACCGCTCGTCGATACTCGTGGTCGATGATGATGAATCAGTATGCACACTTGTAAAGAGCATCATGGAACCCGGATATGATATCATTACCGCTCTTACGGGAAGGGATGCGGTCAGGGAAGCACGCGAGCATATCCCGGACCTTATAATGCTTGATATACATCTCTCCGATGATACCGGATTCAATATAATGCAGAAATTAAAGGGTGATGTATCAACCGCAAAGATACCGGTACTTCTTATAACAGGGGATTACGACAGTGTTACGGAAGAAAACGGATTTAAGAGCGGTGCTTCGGATTACATACGAAAGCCGTTTGCTCCCGATGTATTAAAACAGAGGGCAAAGAGGATAATAGATCTTAATCATTACCAAAAGTCGATAGAGAAGGAAGTCAGACGCCAGACCAGCCGCAGTAAGAGGCTTACAAGAGAGATGATGCTTGCGCTTTCCAAGACGGTTGATACCAAGGATCACTATACCGATGGTCATTCACGCAGGGTTGCCGCCATGTGTGCGGAGATCGGAAGAAGGCTCGGCAAGAACGATCTGGAGCAGGTCACGCTCTATGAAATCGGTCTGCTGCACGATATAGGCAAGATAGGTATACATGATGATATAATCCATAAGGAAACTAAGCTTAGCGATAATGAATTTGCAATGATAAAAGCTCATACCATAAAGGGCGATGAGATATTAAGGGAGATCACGGATATGCCCACCCTTCATGAAGGAGCAAGATGGCATCATGAGCATTTTGACGGCAAAGGATATCCGGACGGGCTCATGGGCGAAGAGATACCGGAGAACGCAAGGATCGCCTGCATAGCGGACTGCTATGACGCAATGACAAGTACGCGTACATATTCCGTTCCCAGAAAACAGGAAGATGTCAGGGCGGAGATATTAAGATGCAGCGGAACATGGTTTGATCCGCAGATAGCCGAAGTGATGCTTGCGATGATAGATGAGGACAAGGATTACCGGATGAATGAGCATGCGGAAGGAGCCGATGTATGGAAGGAGTATGACAGGCTCTGGGTCAATGCGGTCTCATCGGAAGAAGATGGGGGATCGATGTTCATCCGGGCAGATGAAACAAACATCCTTCCGCAGTGGCTTAAGAAGATACCGGAGATCTCGACGGATACCGGACTTAAGAACTGCGGATCTGTTGATGGATATATGGCGGTGCTTTCAACGTTCCATCAGACTGCAGGTTCAAAAGCCGATGAGATCGAAGAATTATACAGGGCAGATGATATTGAGAATTATACGATAAAGGTCCATGCGCTTAAGAGCTCCGCAAGGATAATAGGAGCACTCGGGCTGTCTAAGATGGCACTCTCCCTTGAAGAAGCCGGAAAGGCGGGAGACAGGGGTACCATACAGGCAGATACTGACAAATTGCTTAAAGAGTACCGTGCTCTTGATGAAAAACTCAAGGAGATCGACGGGAATGATGCGGAACTTGAACAGTTAAGCGAGGAAATGAGAAAAGAGGCGTTCCAGACTATAGGTGAGATCGCGGAGAGCATGGATTTTGGCATGATGGATGATATGATACGCCGTTTAAAGGGTTACAGGCTGTCGGAAGAAGATGAAAAAAGGATACGGAAGATAGAAGGATTGCTGATGCAGCTTGACTGGGAAGGTATAAGCGGCATCATTAAGGAAGTATAGGAGGTATGGGATGGATAATATGGATGTTGGCAGAGGAAAAGTGCTGATCATCTGCGAGACGGAAAGTTTTCTTGCAAGCAGTCTTGTTTCCAAGCTTGAAGGAAGCGGGGTCCCTACATTTCTCTCACACGGAAATATACGTGAGATAGATGCGGAGCGCAACAACATAGAGCTTGTGATCTTTTTCATGAACGAAAATATGGAAGAGATGACCGAGCTTCTTGTTTTCGTTAAGGATATGGTAAGCGATACGGACAGCAGGATGATCCTTATCGGTGATGATGACGAATACAGAACAGCGACTAGGGTGATCCCGGAAACAGTCATCCTTGGCTGGTATAAGAGACCTCTCAAGATGGATGATCTTTTGAAGGGGATCCTTAAATACATGGAGGAAAATTCGGGAGAAAACAGGAAAAAGACTGTACTGATCGTCGATGATGATATAACCTATATGAGAACGGTTTATGAATGGCTTAAGGACAGATATCATGTAGGGATGGCCGCAAGCGGGGTTCAGGCGATAAGTTATCTTGCCAGGAACAAGGCTGATCTGATACTGCTCGATTATGAGATGCCGGTCGCTAACGGACCTCAGGTTCTTGAGATGTTAAACAGTGATTCTCAGATGGATCAGATCCCGGTCATGTTTCTTACCGGGCACGCTGATGCAAAAAGCGTTCTGTCGGTTGTGAGTCTGTGTCCTGCGGATTATCTTCTTAAGACCATAGACAGGGAGACACTGCTTAAGAAACTTGAGGATTTCTTTGCAAAAAACAGATAAGGCGGAAAGTTTTAACGACACATTGTGGGCAGAATGCACTAAGTGCGCATTATGCGCATTTTAGTACTCGATGGGAGAATATTATGGCCGGAAGAAAATTTAAGATCGACAAACGTTACATAACGGTTAATCTTACGCTTTCCATTATCATCTATACAGTCGTTGTTCCTTTCTGTATATATCTGAGTGTTGATAATTTCATCCGCGGCAAGGATCTCGTCGGATACTATGCACTTTTCTGTGCGATAATGACCGCTGTTGCGGTAGTATGCTTTATTATATGCAAGTTCGGCAAAAAGAAACGGGACTGGCTGATGCATCTTGCGATAAACATACAGTGTTTTGTTTACTGGATCACGTTCGGGTTTTTCCTTTATACCGGCGGAACGGACGGATCGAGCATCTTTCTGTTTTTTGTGGCAGTTCCTGTAGTGTTCTTTTTCTTTAATCTTTCCTATGCATTATATTTCTGTACGGTCTTTTTCATAATGATGGTGGTATATATGAATACGCCGCTGCGTTATTCGGGTTATCAGTTCCCGAACGTTTATTATTCACG
>ONRZ01000101.1 GCA_900320345.1 uncultured Lachnospiraceae bacterium
TATGTATATGGTATGATCACCTGGGAGGATCTGTAATGGATGCGGCCGGTGATTTTTATTCAAATGCTTACAGAAAATACCTTTTGTTCCGAAATTGGGGAATTGGTTTGATCATTCCCGGGGGAATACTGCTTATTATATATATGTTTGTTTTGAAGAAAAGATGAAGGTGTAATTTTTCAAAGCATAGGGATGAATCTATGGAAAACGAGAGAAAATTAGAGATATTCAGAACCGCACCTGTTCCAAAGGCAGTTATGCAGAATGCGCTTCCGGCAATGGCGGCGGTGCTTATGATTCTTGTCTATAATCTGGCTGATACCTTCTTCATTGGTCAGACACATGATGCTCTTATGGTGGCTGCAGTTTCTCTGGCAACACCGGTATTCGGCGCTGTTTATTTTGCAGCGTTCATGGGGCTAAATGGACTTGTATGGGCACAGCCCGTGGCAGATGTTTTGTCCATTATGATCGCAGTTGCATTATTTTCCAAAACAATCAAACGCATGCAGGTTCTTTGATGTAGAAATAAAACCCTGCGAATCTTATCAGGATCGTGGGATATCTGCCTCATTCGGCTTTCTGATCATTCCAAACATCGAGTGATGTCCGGGGTTTCCTTTTCATCATGTAAAGGATGACCGCATCGGCTGCGGCAAATACGATGATCGAAGTCACAGAGGCTTCAATACCAAACGCAGCACTATAAAACAGGCCGTCTTTTACGGTAGCCTGATCAAGCCGGAATATGGATAAATTGTAAATCGTGCCGCTGTTTGGCAATCCGAAAATGAAATTCTGTGTGAAGTTCCACGCTGCATGTACCGCCATAGCCATCCAAAGCGAGTCGAAATAATAAACCATAAGACTGAACATCAGACCTACCAGATATATGCTTATAATTGCATATATTGTACAACCCGGGATCGCCATGTGCACAGCCACAAAGACCAGAGGATTTACCAGAATGGCAACCCACGGATTTTTATAAGCTTTTCTGAGCCGCTGATACAGAACGCCACGACAAAGAAGCTCCTCTCCGGCGGACTGTGCAAATACCGAAACAAACACAAGCAATATTTTTATAAGGGGGAAGGAATCGAAGGAAACCCGGATGACCCCAAGTAAAATGGCAACACTGACACACAGAGTGTTTAATACCAGTCCGATCGGAAAACCCAAAAGCAGCATTTTCACTGTATTTCCTTTTGGTTCCCTTCCAAAGGCCCGAAAGATCGGTTTATCGGATTTTACGATAAGAAGATATATGAACGCGATTATCCAGTAGCCAAGGAATCCAAAGTTATCACCCAGTATATTAAAAAACTCTGCATTTTCTTCGTTGGCAAACAACCTTAATAATTTCCCTATAGGAAAAGCAATTGCACTTCCCAAAAAAAACATCAGGAAGAACACAAGGAATGATATAAATACCGAATCCTTCCATGTAAATCCTTCACGATGAATTTTAGAAAAAAAACCGTCCTTATTTTCCATGGGTTACCTCCTGCTCCTGCTACTATATTTTTCTCAGTTTTTCTTACGGAATGTAATATCATGCGTATTGGAATACTTAATAAAAAGTAATATTATTATAACATGTCAACTAATGGATACGTCAATTTATTCTGCTGTTGGCAGCATATGCATAATTGATATAGTTTAGGAGAATAAGTAAAGCGATGAAAGCGAATGAGAAGACAAATGTAATGCGGGTCCTTGACGGCAGGAAGATAGCCTATGAGAGCCATTCATATGAAGCCGATCCGACACTTAGCGGTGAGCAGATAGCGGGGATACTGGGCGAGGATCCGGATAAGGTTTTTAAGACGCTTGTCACGCAGGGAAAATCAGGCGCATATTACGTGTTCGTGGTGCCCGTAAAGGAAGAGCTTGATCTTAAGAAGGCGGCAAAGGCATGCGGAGAGAAAGCTGTTGCCATGATAAAACAGAAAGACCTTCTGCCTCTTACGGGTTATGTGCACGGCGGTTGTTCTCCGATCGGGATGAAGAAGCAGTTTAAGACTTTTATTCATAAAACGGCAGCAGGTCATGATAAATACAGGGTATACGGCTAGGATAGGATCTGTAGAAACAGAATCGATCGCCATAGCGTAGCTGTAGAAAACAATCCCGACATTATCTGTGAGAGCCCCAAGTATCCTGGGTGCATTTTCTTTTTTAAAGGGATTATAGATCTTTCTTTCCTTATAATAGATATAAATATGGCAGCCAAGGGCAAATACCGCATATTCCATTCCGATGATAATGATGCTGTCTCCTTCCGGCATGGAGAAACCATAGGTGGTATCAAGACATATTCCCGTCGCTACAGTTTCCAGCTCGTCGATCACAGCATACATAACGGGAAAGATCAGCGTTCCCAGGCCTATATGTTTCCAGGCTGATTTCCGGTCGGTCGGAGAATCCACTTCATTTCGTGCTTCATTATTACGGATGATTGATAATGATATGATGCCTGTCAGGATCACAATGATCCCAATGATTCTTAAGGGGGTCAGTAATGATAAGATAGAATCTACCCTTCCAAGTATCACATATGCAATGATCAGAAATATTACAGATATTCCTGCACTTATTCCCTCAATAGGAGATTCTACGGTAACTTCATTGTATATGAATCCGTTAAAAGAAACCGTATTGATAACGGCATAGGCAATTCCAAACAAAGTCATTGGCCAGTATCTTAAGACGCTTTCCCAAATAGAAAACGGCTCATCGCGTATAATAAGATAAATAACCGAGATTATGAAAAAAACGATCCCGATAGATGCTGAATACTTAAGGCACGTATGATATTCCCGGTCTTTGTGAATGCCTGCTTTATACATTCTTCCGATTCAAAACCTCACATTCTTCCGATTTGAATCCATACATTCTTCCGACCGAGAATTGACTTTTCTTCCGATTTGAGCTAAATTTCTATTAAAAGAAGACTATTAGGTAGAGGAGCAGGAATGAACGAGAAGGAGTACATCAGCAGAATATTTGACGGAATAGTGGAATTTACCCTTAAGAGCAAGGGTGCGTTGGTAATAGTCGGCCCCAAATGGTGCGGAAAATCAACTACGGCAAAGAGATATGCAAAAACGGTTATCGATCTGATGCCACTGGAATCAAGAAATGAATTTATAGAACTGGCGAAGATATCTCCGGCAAACTTCTTAAACTATGGCCCCAAGCCGATACTTGTCGATGAATGGCAGCATGTATCATTTATCTGGGATCAGGTAAAATATGAGGTCGATAAGACGGGGGAGTTCGGACAGTTTATCCTTACAGGAAGCGTGACTGACAGGAGTAAGACGGAACTTGACAATGAAAGCAGCAGACATACGGGGAATGGCAGGATCATACGCAAAATGATGAGGACAATGTCCCTTTATGAAACCGGAGACTCTAACGGCACCGTGTCATTGCTGGATCTAAAAAATGGTAAGTTCTCTCAGTCGATGTCAAAAAAAGAAATAAATGATTATGCCTATTATATCTGCAGGGGAGGCTGGCCGGTCGCGATAGACAAGGATCGGGATGTTTCCCTGGCACAAGCAAGGGATTATTACGAAGTGGTTGTGACGGATGATATATTTTCGTTAAAAGACATACCTCTTAAGAGGGACGAGCAGAAAGCAAGGAAACTAATGCGTTCTTACGCAAGAAACGTTTCTATAGCTGCGGCAGATACGACGCTTCTTGAGGATTGTGTCGGAAGTGATGAAACTTTTGATAAGGATGTATTTGCGAAATATCTGAATGCACTCCGAAATCTGTATGTTATTGAAGAATTACCGGCGTGGAATCCTAACCTCAGAAGTCAGACAGCTATCAGAACAAAGGAGACGAGACATTTCACAGATCCGTCGATTGGTGCTGCAGCTCTTGGTATTACTCCTGAGGGAATTTTTAAGGATATAACGACATTCGGATTATTATTTGAATCTTTGGTTGTACATGATCTACGTGTATATGCGGATGCGATTGGAGCACGTGTTTATAAGTACCGTGATTCGAAAAAGCGTGAGGCGGATGCCGTGATTCAGTTTGCTGACGGATCCTGGGCATTGGTAGAAGTCAAGCTTGGCGGAGAAGAAGATATCAGGAAGGCTGCTGATAACCTGATAAAGATCGCAGATGATATTGATCGTGAAAGGACAGGTAAACCGGCGTTTCTGATGGTTGTAACGAAAAATAAAGTGGCATACAGGATGGAAAACGGCGTATATGTTGTCCCTCTGTGTTGCCTGAAGGATTGACACAAGGCCGGGATCTCTCCCGGCCCTGCTATTGTTTTTTTTCATTAAATATCAGTATCCTATCTCCTTAAGGACCATATCAAGGAGGCGGGCATTTTTCATGGTAAAGTCACTCGATACATGGGGCTTCTCGCCCTTTTCGATACACCGTCCCATCTGCTCGACCTCAAGCGCGTAATTCTGCCTTGCCTTTACTTGACGAAGGATCGTCTTGCCTTCAGATGTAACGGTATAGCTAAGATCCCCGGCCTGATTGTACTCAACGGCGGAAATAATGGTACCCTTGGATCCGTGGATATACAGCCTGTCCATCCTGTCATCCGATCCAGGCGGCAGGATCATTCCCACATTAAAGGAAGCCCTTACCCCGTTCTTAAACTTCATGAGTGCCGCGGTAAATACATCGACACCCTTATCATTGAATTCGGCTTTGGCCATGACATATTCAGGTTCCGAATCTATCAGGCATGAGATCATGGTCGTGCAGTAGCACCCAAGATCATATACCGCTCCGCCGCCCATTTCCTTATAGAGCCTTATATCTTCTTCGTATCCCTGTGTTATGAAGGCGGTCTCGATATAATCGACATCTCCTATGATACCGCTACTTACATCTTCCTTAAGTGATGCGATATAGGGGCTGTGCTGATATGCGTAGGCTTCCATGAGGAGTACGTGATTTTGCGCGGCAAAGTCAAACATCTCCCTTGCATCATCCGCACTCAGGGCAAGCGGCTTCTCGCACAGGACATGCTTGCCTGCCTTAAGGGCCTTGATCACCCATTCCTTATGCAGATGGTTCGGAAGCGGTATATATACAGCCTGAACATCCGGATCCTCAAGCAGCTTATCATATCCAGTATAAGCTTTAGCGAACCCGAACTCTTCCTTAAACTTCTCAGCCTTGGCTCCGTCCCTGCCCGCGATGGTGTACAGTTCGCAGTTATCTGCTTCCTTCATCCCCGGGATCGTACATCCTCTTGCTATGTTTGCAGTTCCAAGCACACCCCATTTAACTGACATCTGCATTCCTCCTTATCTGTTCATTAGCTTTGTAACAAACAATATTTTAATAGGAGAATCATCCCAAGGCTACTTATTTTCTGTCATTTTTCAAGTCGCATTTTGTTCTATCTTCCTAACTATTTGCTTTTGCATTTTCGTAATCCGTAATGACAGCTTCGAGTATATCACAGGCAGCTTCAATGGTATTCCTGCATCGGCTGCAAAGCAGCTGACGTTGATGGTATACCGGACGGATTTGAGGTAATCCATATCCCGGAATACGAATGGGCAGTATTTAAATGTGTCGGACCGTCGCCTGATGCAATACAGAATATGTGGGGGCGGATATACAAAGAATGGCTCCCGGTGTCTGATTATGAACTGATGCGCTCCCCCGCTAAGGGAGTTAACGTTAATAACGTTACGAGGGTTCGAATCCCTCCACTGTCGTCTTGTTAAGATTACAGATTTCTTAAAAACTCTTTGTGTGGACTGTCTTCACTTAGCTGCATAAGCTCGATCTTATTTCCATCAGGATCATGAGTCCAGCACTGCCAATTAAAATCTACACCCTGCTTAGGGGCATCATCCTGCGGAGCGCCTGTATCTACTATCTTCTTCCA
>ONRZ01000235.1:0-2836 GCA_900320345.1 uncultured Lachnospiraceae bacterium
CAATCTGTGGCACCAGCTTATGCATGGTATTTGTTGCGATAACTATAAAGTCAGCGCCTGCTCCTTCAAGCCTTTTTGCCGCATCGGAAAGGATCCTGGAATTTCCGTCCCAGTTCCCCGTGGACATGTTGTCTTCAAGCTCCGCAAAATCAACATTGTACATAAGTATCTTACACGAATGAAATCCACCGAGCGCACCAGCTATCTCCTTATTAAGGATCTCATAGTATGTTATGGTGCTCTCCCAGCTCATTCCGCCGATAAGTCCTATTGTTTTCATGCTTCTTTCCTCCATTTGTATTTTTTTCATTACGCATAAATCCACGGGTTATTTTATAATTCAGAGAAGATCACGGATCCTCTCTTATTAAGCCAGTAAATAATGATAAATGATGCAGCGGCAAACAGCAATGTCCATATAAGCAGATAATGCAGCGGCAAACAGCAATGTCCATATAAGCAGATAAACTGCAGCTCCTATATTATATCCGATAAAGAGATAGAGACCACCCATAAGGGCACATACGCCCCATCCCCCAAACATTGCGATAAACACTCCGCCGCTCTGCTTTATGGGGGCGATCTCGCTTGTCCAGTTTAATAAGGGCATCTTAATACCTAATAAAACGTTGAAGAAGGCTGAAAAGATCACATACATCATAGCTGTAAGGATGATCAAAAATCTTACCGGGCCTGCCGCGTCGACAACAGTCACAGCACATATAACCGCAATAAGCATCGGAATGCCTGAAAGTATCAATTGTACCGATGCCTTGGCATAAAGGATAAGCTTCGGATCTATGGGCAGTGACTGGGGCAGCCACAGGTTCTTGCCTTCAATGGAAACCGAAGGCGCAGCCATGTCATTCATTGTCGCTACAAGACAGAGCATAGTGCATATGAGTATGGCTCCCGCATTCGTAATGCCTGATGAGCTGAATACATTATCCAGTATAGATGGAACGGCATCATATATGAGCAGATATACCCCCATAGCCGGGAGGAGCAACGTGCCCAGACCGCAATTCAACATATAGGCCGAACTTGACGTAAACCTGCCAAACTCCTTTGAAAGCACTGCTGCAAAGATACTCTTTTCCTTAACAGCCTTCTCTCTGTATCTGACCCTGCCGGTCCTTCCCGTCGATGTTGCTATATTTATGAAACTCTTAAGCATCACATTCCATATAAGTGCTGTTAAAACGGCTAAAACAGCCGTGAAAAGAAGTGCATTTAACACATTGCCTTCTCCGATACTTCCGAATACATACAGAGGATATGCGCCTGACTTTATCCTGCTTCCATATGTCTGTGAATTTGAAAGGATATCCCTGATCATGCCACTGGCTCTGAAATAAAAGAAATAATATCCTCCGATAAAGAGAAGTGATACGATCACGGTTACTATATTCTTATTCTTTAGTTTCAAGCTGATCCTGGCAACACACCACCCCAGGACACATGAAAGGAAAAGGATAATAAATGATATTATAAAGAACATCCATACTTCGCATATCAGTGCCTCTGCCTTTATCCCGTTTACGATACAGTAAACAATAATTGCCGGTATGAAAACAGCCGCCTCGTACATGGTTCCCATCAGGTATACACTTACAAGACGTGCCGCAACTATATCACGCACAGGAATAGGCAGCGAAAGGAGCAGATCATTGTCCTTCGACAGATACAGGGCTGAAAATGTGTTAAAGACGCTTCCGAAAGCGCCCAGTACAATTGATATGCCGCCAAGCATAAGGAAATACATCCATCCAAGATCATTTTCGCAAAGCGGTCCGCAAAGGGTAAAGGAAAGGCTCGAAAACATACCTCCAAGCATTACGACCATTGTCATGAAAAAGAGGATGAAATAGGCAACAATACCGGCCTTGGAACGCATCTTATTCTTCTTGGCGCTGTAAAAGTATCCCCTGAACCATTCTGCAAACTGCCTTTTTACAAGTACCTTAAACATTTATTCCGCCTCCAACTCAAGAAATACTTCTTCAAGGCTGTCATCACCCTTGACTTCATCCATGGTGCCGGACTTTATAAGCCTGCCCTGTTTGATTATGGCCACCTTGTCGCACAACTTCTCCGCCACCTCGAGTACATGGGTTGAGAAAAAGATGGCGCCGCCCCTGTCGCAGTGCTCACGCATCATTTCCTTAAGGATATGCGCAGCCTTTGGATCAAGACCAACAAAAGGCTCATCCATAATTATAAGCTTCGGATCATGCATCCAGGCCGATATGACCGCAAGCTTCTGCTTCATTCCGTGTGAATATGATGATATCGGCTGGGCAAGGTCATCAGTAAGTTCGAAGAGATCGGCATACTTATGTATCTTTTCCATCCTCTCATCTGCCGGAACCTTAAATACATCGGCGATGAAATTAAGATACTTGATCCCGCTCATAAAATCGTACATGTCAGGATTATCGGGTATATATGCAAGCTCCTTCTTACACTTTAAGGGATCATCCTTGATCGATGCTCCGTTTATAAATATCTTTCCCTCATCATATTTGAGTATACCGACCGCACTCTTAAGAGTCGTACTTTTCCCTGCCCCGTTATGTCCGATAAAACCGAATATCTCGCCGGCCTTTATATGCAGGCTAAGATCGTCTACCGCCTTTTTCTCATCATATGACTTTGTCAAATGCTCGATCCTTAACATCTTAACTCTCCTTTTAGTGTTTTCACTCTTTTTCTTATGATCATAAACTATCACATCAAAAGAAAACAGATAAAAATCACACTGATTTAGCCTTGTTTTACACTTATATAAGCTTATATGTATATAAATCCGTGTAAAACAGATTTAAATAAGTGC
>ONRZ01000235.1:2870-3693 GCA_900320345.1 uncultured Lachnospiraceae bacterium
TGTACGAATGTCATCAACAGATAAAGAAAAACTGTCATTAGGTGTTACCGTGAAAAATGCATGGTATGCAATGACCCTGGCATCACAGATATGTCCGGGTATAATTGTGCACTCATTTTTTCTGTGGCTAATAGGTCATGGGGAATGGGTGTTTTTTGACGGCGTCTTTATGAGGGTTATCGTCAATGGACTTGATAAGGATCTGGGCTTTGATAATATCATAAGGTTCATCATAATAAGCGGTATAGTATTTGCGATGACTGCCATATATTCGAATTATGTCGAGAATGTAGTTTATCCCCTTGAAACAAACAGGCTCTTTGGCGGCATATACAAGAAGCTCTATTCCAAGGCGAAAAATGTCGAACTTAAGTGCTACGAAGATTCTGATTTTTACAACCGCTATACCATGGCAATGGATGGCGCAGAAGAAAAGATAACAGCTATAATAAGGGGCGCCTTGGGTGCGGGCATAGGAGCGGTTGCCGCTGTGGTCGTATTCTATCTTATGTATGAGATAGATCATTATGCCATGCTCTTCATTATTTCCCCGCTCCTTGGCAACTTCGTATTCGGTAATATGAAGAACAAATACGAATTCAAACGCTATCAGGAACAGGCGCCCAATGACAAGGTGCTTAACTATGTCAGCCGTATGATGTATCTGCCCGACGGGGCCAAGGAAATAAGACTGTCGGAGGTCTTTTCGCTTTTCAGAAAGCAGTACAGGGAGGCAACCGATAAAAATGTCAGAGTTGCAATAAAATATGCATTTGCCAACTGTTCGTACAGCTTCCTGCGGATCATGTTTACCTTCACGATC
>ONRZ01000102.1 GCA_900320345.1 uncultured Lachnospiraceae bacterium
ATAAAACGGACGATAAGGTATGTCTCATAATATCGGGAGGCAGACCGGTCTGTCCGGAAGGACTTGCTGCGGATTATGTCATAGCCTGTGACAGCGGACTTGATAACGCCGACAGATACAGGATCGTTCCCGATCTGGTTGTTGGGGATTTTGATTCGGTGTCAAGCGGGAATCTTAAGAAGATAGAGGAAGAGGGTAACGGCAGGGAAAATGATGCACAGAGAATAAATTACATGCGATATCCTAAAGAAAAGGATGATACCGATACGATGATCGCTGTAAAGCATGCGCTTAAAATGGGATTTTTGCATATAAAGATAATATGTGCGTTAGGAGGAAGGGCGGATCATTCGACAGCAAACATCCAGGCGGCGCATTTTGCCGCAAACCGAGGGGCGGTAGTTGAGATCATTGACGAGAACAGCAGCTATACTGTCTTTAGGGACAGGGAGATGATATTTGACAGAAAAGAGGGATATTATCTGTCTGTGTTCTCGCTGTCCGATAAAAGCAGTAAAGTCAGCATCCGCGGGACAAAATACGAAGTACGGGACTGTGAATTTACCAATGATTTTCCGCTTGGTGTAAGTAATGAATTCGTTAATGAAAAAGCAGCCGTCTCTGTTAAAGACGGCTGCCTGATGGTCATTATCGCATCATAAAACACGCTCGCAGATCCAACCGGCCGGTTGGATGATGTCTCAGAATTTCTTGACAACTATTACGTCTATTGACTTATTACGCGAAGCTACTATAAGGTCGTCCGAAAGGCTTGCGATAACCGAATGCTCAAGCTCGTCCCATATAGGATTATCGTTGTCTTCTTCATCCAGTTCTTCCTTATACTTACTGAAAGCCCATGTCATATCATAATCCGCCGGTGAGAAATAGGGTGCATAGGTATCAGACAATGCATATGCTTCGTAGTCTATGATCTCCTTGCCGGTAGGTGTATAGGTGAAGGTATCTGCGATCAGGCGTACCTTACCGAGAAAGCCTTTATAAGCTGTATTTTTCTGATCCTTTGACATATTAACAAAGCGTTCCTGCGTATCAAGATCCACATTCATGTCAGCGTGCAGATAAAGCCGGTACTCGTTGTCACTGTTCTCGGCATGGAAATCGCCCTGAGTGAAGCCCAAAAGTCCCTTTTCCATCCCTATGAGTTCCTCTGCGAGAAGCTGTAGTTTCATCATATCCTTCTCGGGGAGTTCGTTGAATTTTGCCATCTTTTCAATGACCTGCTGGATCTCCTTAATATCGGAATCATCGCCCTTTATCGTATAATTATCTGTTTTCATGTGTCACGCTCCTTTTCGAAAGATAAATACATTATACGTTATAACACGGTAAAATAGCAACATCATGGTTTGATTTTATCATTTTCCATATGTATGTCGAGCTGGTTGAAGGGTATTGTTATGTTGTTTGCATCGAAGGTTTTCTTTATATCTTCAAGTATCTGCCATTTTGACTGGAAATATTCGGATTTTTTGACAAAAAAACGCATGCCGATATCGATGCTGCTCGAATTGAGTTCGTTGACAAATATCTGTTTGTCTTTTTTGTGTACCACAAATTCTTCGCTGTCAAGAAGTTCCGCCAAAACCGATTTTACTTTATCTATGTCACTGTCGTAGGCTACACCTATTATTACCTCAAGTTTCCGTACATCAAAGAAAGTCAGGTTGGTGACGGTCGTATTTGAAAGAAGACTGTTCGGGATGACTACGGAACGGTTATCGACGGTCTTAAGCCTTGTATAGAACATGCCTATGTCATCAACTGTACCTTCGACGGAAGCGCCCGGAACGAAGATATAATCTCCGAGTATAAAAGGTTTGGTCAGAAGTATCAGCATACCGCCCGCAAAATTGCTGAGAGAGCCCTGAAATGCAAGACCTACAGTAAGGCCGGCGGAACCGAGCAGGGCAACGACCGAAGCGGTTTCTATCCCGAAATAGCCTGCAAGAAGGCCTATGAGCAGTATATACAGCAGTATCCTGACCGTTGCATCGATGAATTTTATATTCCCGTTATTTACGGAGGATCTTTCAAGGGATTTTCGCAGGAGTTTCCTGATGATATTTATCAAAAACCTGCCTATGAAAAAAAGGACTATCACTATAAGCACTTTTGTGCCGGCATTAAGTGCATTATCGATCAGATTACCGGTGTAGCGCTGAAATCTGGTCAGTTCCTTCGTGACATCCTGAGCTACTTCCGAAGCTGCTTCTATCTGCATATCCATACTCCTTAAAACGGTGAAAGCGGTATGTATTTACATTGACTTAATGACCCTAATGTAACATAATCAGAGGAGATTATCAATTTGTCTTATATGCATGGATACCATATTAACTCTTTCGGAGGTGTTTATGAAGAAGATCACACTCGGAAAAACAGGGATAACGGTTGTACAGAACGGTTTCGGAGCTCTTCCGTTACAGAGAGTCCCCATGGACGAGGCTGTCAGGATCTTGAGGAAGGCTTATGACGGAGGGATGCGTTTCTTTGATACCGCACGAGCCTACAGTGACAGTGAGGAAAAACTGGGCGAGGCTTTCGGCACGGGATACGTTAAGCGCGAGGATATAATAATAACCACCAAGACGACGGCTGCGACACCGGAGGGATTTTGGAAGGACCTTGAAACCTCGCTTAATAACTTAAAGACCGATTATATTGATGTATACCAGTTCCATCTTATGAACCGCTGTTTCAGGCCGGGCGACGGCACCGGAATGTATGAATGCATGCAGGAGGCGTTTAAACAGGGCAAAATAAGGCATATCGGCGGTACTGCACACAAGATAGGCATAGCGCGTGAACTCGCCGAATCGGGGCTGTATGAGACCGTACAGTACCCTATAAGTTATCTGGCGGATGAACAGGAAGAAGATCTGATAAAATTGTGCAACAGCAATAATGTCGGTGTGATATGCATGAAGGGGCTTGCGGGCGGCCTTATCACGGATTCGAGGGCTGCCATGGCTTATATGGGACAGTTTGACGGATTGATCCCGATATGGGGCATCCAGAGGGAAGAGGAGCTTGACGAGTGGCTGTCATACATGGATGACACTCCAAAAATGGATGAGGAGATAAGAGCCTTTATAGAAAAAGAAAGAGATGATCTTAAGGGTGAGTTCTGCCGTGGATGCGGGTACTGCATGCCATGTACGGTCGGCATACAGATAAACCAGTGCAACAGGATGAGCCTTATGCTTCGCCGTGCACCGAGTGCGGGATGGCTTAACGAGCATTGGCAGGATGAGATGAAAAAGATAGAGGATTGCATAAACTGCGGTAAATGCCTGCCGAAATGTCCGTATGAACTTAACATACCGGAGCTTCTTAAGAAAAATCTTGAAGATTACAGGGAAGTATTGGCCGGGAACCGCAAGGTGCAGTAAATTCTGTCTGAGCCGGAGAGGGTAAATGTATATTACGATCATAGTTTATATCATGGTTTTATCGCTTATAATATGGGGCGGCAGTTTTGCGGGATTTAAGGATGGGTTCCACGAGGATTTCATGAGCCTTGCATCAACAAAATCCATAAGGGGGCTTGCGGCGCTTTGCATCATTTTTCATCATATATCGCAGGAAACTGCATTCAGGCAGTTTAAAGTTATCCAGGCATTTGTGAACATGGGTCCCGCGCTGGTCGCGGTATTTTTCTTCTGCTCGGGATACGGACTTATAAAGAACCTTAAGAACAGGCCGGATTATCTGGACGGATTCCTTTTAAAGCGTGTGTTAAAGGCGATACTTATTCCGTTTTATGTCAATGTTGTGCTTTATGGTCTGTTCTATCTCATATACGGAAATGATTTTGCGCCGATACAGTGGGTTACCAATCTTTTGGGACTCACGCTCATGAACAGATATGCCTGGTTTCCGATCGTGCTTGCGCTTCTGTATCTGGCTTTCTATTTTATTTTCAGATATGTAAAGGATCGCAGGCTGTGCTATTTCCTGATGTTTCTTGTGATCGTCGGACAGGGAGTGTATTTCAGCTTCTGGGGACATTTTGCATGGTGGGCAGGCGAGGATAACTGGTGGCTGTCACCTTCCGGATTCAAAAGAGCTAAGTGGTGGATGCAGGAATTTACAACGTGGTTTTTCGGACAGTGGTGGGTCAATTCATCAATAGCTCTTTTGGTCGGTATGCTGTATGCGGAACATGAGGAAAAGGTGACCGCCTGGTTTAAGAAAAAATACTGGCTTAAGCTTTTGCTTGCGGTCATCATTTTTGTTGCGTTTCAGATACTTACGCTTACGGTACAGTTCAGATACGGTTACTATACCGAGTATTCGGGCAAGGGTCCCGGGATAGGAGATAAGCTGCTTACATATCTGTCCCAGCTGCCGCAGATAATATCTTTTGTTATTGTGGTCTTTGCAATGAGAATGAAATACAGGGCGGATAATCCGGTGCTGCGTTTCTTCGGCAGGTATTCGCTTGATACATATTTAATGAACCTGTTGCCCCTTACATTTTTTGAATTCCTGATACAAAAGGGCACGGTGAAGACCATGCCCATTAAGAAACCGTATTATTATAATCTTGCCGCGTACATCATACTTGTGACTCTTGTCACTGTTTTGCTGGCGCTTTTGGAAAACCTGATAACGAAAAAGATTACGGACACTATTTCCTTATCCCGTGATCCTTCTCATACTTAACGATGAAATCGCGGTTGTAGGATTCGTATTCATTAAGATTTTTTTCGTCAAAATTTTTGGGATCGATCGTGCCGTTGTACCAGTTCTTTTCGTCAAAATATGCCTGCAGTGCGGGATCTGAGAATTTTCTTCCGCGGCGGGCATATATTTCGTTTCTGGCATAACGAAGATCATCGGGGTCAAGAGCATCCAGATCGTTCTCAGTCAGATATCTCGAGTCGCTTTCGGGAAGCAGGTATTCGTCGGCCCAGTCCTTAAGATCGGGATTTGGGTTGTACTCCTGTGAATCTGCATCGAAGTCATTTTCATAAACATCGCGCTCATCACTGCCGTTTTCGCTGTCCACAGTGCGTTTGGACCAATCGGATACGTCGCTGTCACTGCTCTTTTTGAGTGTAACGCGCTTCTGTTCGGGCTCCTCATTATCCTGTTCTCCCCATTCTGCAAGATCGGGTGTGGAGTCGTATTCTTCGCTGTCGGAGAGATCTGCCTGTTCGCTCACCGTCTCTTCCCGGCGATCACTGTCATTTTTATCCTTTATCGAAGAGCCCGGCTTCTTTGAGCCTGATGAACCGCATCCCGCAAAAAGCATGGAAAGACATATGATCGAAAAAATAAGAACTGTTTTTTTCATGTGGATGGTCTCCTTAATCTGAGGTTTTGAGTATTTGACCGCAAAAATCATGCCAAAACGAGTATGTTAACATAGATTATAGCACACATGGCCGAAAAAGAGGATTCATTTACAAAATCAGCATAAGCCCATATAATTGACATATGGATCTGTTTGAATATATGGCAAATGAACAAAAGGATAAAGAAGCGCCGCTTGCAGCGAGGATGAGACCGAGGACACTCGATGAGGTCGTCGGGCAGGAGGACATTGTCGGAAAGGACAAGCTTCTGTACCGTGCTATCCTGGCGGACAGGCTCAGCAGTATCATACTGTACGGCCCGCCGGGCGTGGGGAAGACCACGCTTGCCAAGGTCATAGCAAATACGACATCGGCTGATTTTCATCAGGTTAATGCAACGATCGCGGGAAAAAAAGACATGGAGGAGGTCGTTGCCAGGGCAAAGGAGAATCTTGGCGGATACCGGCGCAAGACCATATTGTTCATAGACGAGATACACAGGTTCAACAAATCACAGCAGGATTATCT
>ONRZ01000118.1 GCA_900320345.1 uncultured Lachnospiraceae bacterium
AGCTCTATCGTCCCGGGGGGTTTACTTGTAAGATCATAGAATACCCGGTTGACACCGCGGACTTCATTGATTATACGGCTCATGGCTGACTGAAGTACGCAGAACGGTATGTCTGCAGCCTCCGCTGTCATGAAATCTATCGTCTTGACCGCGCGAAGTGCAACGGCATAGTCATATGTCCGTTCATCTCCCATTACACCGACACTTCTCATATCCGTAAGGGCCGCGAAATACTGATCCGGCATCCACGGCGGTTCTTCATCTGCGGAACGCCTGCTGCATAAGTTCTCTTCCTCTGTTCCGGGAAGTGCATATTCTATCCCGACAGGCAGCTGTCTCCATACTTCCACTGCCTTTGATATCTCCTCCCTGTATATAGCATCCGCGTCCTGAACCATCCTAACCTTATCCGCAGTGATATCGCCCACGATCCTTACACCAAGTCCCGGTCCCGGGAACGGCTGTCTGTAAACAAGTTTCCGCGGAAGCCCCAGCTCCAGCCCGACCTTTCTTACCTCATCCTTGAACAGATCTCTCAAAGGCTCGATTATCTCCTTAAAATCAACATAGTCCGGCAGCCCGCCAACATTATGATGTGATTTTATTACTGCAGACTCTCCTCCGAGTCCGCTTTCCACAACATCGGGATATATGGTACCCTGCGCAAGAAAATCAACCTTGCCGATCTTTCCTGCTTCCTCCTCAAATACCCTTATGAATTCCTCTCCTATTATCTTGCGCTTTTGTTCAGGCTCCGTAACTCCCGCAAGCTTGCCGTAATATCTCTCCTGAGCATTGACCCTTACAAAGTTAAGATCGAAACTTCCGTTCTTACCGAATATTTCTTCTACTTCGTCTCCTTCATTTTTACGAAGGAGTCCGTGGTCCACAAACACACAGGTAAGCTGGTTTCCTATCGCTTTTGACAAAAGCGCCGCCAATACGGAAGAATCAACCCCTCCTGACAGTGCGAGCAGAACTTTTCCGTCACCGACCTTTTCCCTGATCGAATCTACGGTTTTTTCCACAAAAGCGTCCATCCGCCACGATCCCGTACATCCGCAGATATTTCTTACAAAATTATAAAGTATCCTCGTTCCCCCGAGCGTATGCAGCACTTCCGGATGGAACTGTATCGCATACAGCTTATCTTCAACATTTTCCGCTGCCGCCACAGGACAGTTCTCTGTATATGCCACCGTCTTAAAACCCGGAGCAAGTTTACTGATATAATCAAAATGGCTCATCCACACCTGTGTTACGAGCGTTATTGTCTCATCAAAGCTTTTGTTGGATTTTTCCTTATCATTCAGCACGTCTGCGAAGCTCTCTCTTGGATCGAGTGCTTCTCCGACACCTTTGAACAGTTCGGATTCGGCATTGATCAGAGTACGTGTTTTGCCGTATTCACGTGCATCTGCTCTCTCCACCTTACCGCCACACCCAGTTCAAACAGTTCTCTTCCTGCCCCCGGAGCCCCTTCTTCATAAACACTGTTGGGTCCACCCGTAAGGATGATCCCCTTTGGCTTCATCTCCCGTATCTTATCAAGAGGGGTCCTGTAAGAGTATATCTCGCAGTACACGCTGCATTCCCTCACCCGTCTTGCCACAAGCTGATTGTATTGTCCGCCAAAATCAATTACTATGATCTTTTCTTTATCCATCTTAAGCTCTGACTCCCGTATATACTAAGTTGCAAAATACATAAAATATAATACCTTTTATCAACACCTCTTTCAACGAAAAATATATTTTACCCGAATAAATATATAATGCTTTTTCTGCGATAAAGTGGTATCATATGGTTTAGCATTAACATGGATAATATTTTATTCAGAAAGGCTACCGCACATGTTCAGACAAAAAAAGCCTGTTAAGCAGGGGCTTCGTATCATAATCGTAGGCTGCGGCAAGGTTGGATCGACACTTGCCGAGATCTTAAGTAACGAAGGTAATGACGTTACGGTAATAGATAAGGATTCCCGCACTCTCGAAACCCTCACCAACACCTTTGACGTTATGGGTATTGAAGGTAACGGAGCAAGTTTTACCACTCAGGAAGAAGCAGGCATCAAGAATGCCGATCTCATGATAGCCGTAACGAACTCGGACGAGCTTAACCTCTTATGCTGTACCGTAGCAAAACAGGTCGGTAACTGTGCAACTATCGCAAGGGTAAGGACTCCCGAATATAACAAGGAAGTACAGTATTTAACCGAACAGCTCGGACTTGCGATGGTCATCAATCCTGAATATGAAGTAGCCAAGGAGATCTCGCGGATCCTGTATCTTCCGTCGGCACTCGAGGTCAGCTCATTTGCGCACGGCCAGGCCGAACTTATCAAGTACAAGGTCGATGAAGACAACAAGCTTTGTGATGTCCGGATATCCGAACTTTCCCAGATAATAAAAACGCGTATCCTGATCTGTGCGATCGAGCGCGAAGGCGATGTGTTCATCCCCTCCGGAAACGACTACATAAAGAGCGGAGATATAATCTCATTTGTCACACCGCGTAAATCCGTCAAGGATTTCTTTACTCAGATAGGAGTTAAAACAAACAAGATCAAGGACGCGATGCTCATAGGCGGCGGCAAGGCGGCTTATTACCTTGCAAATATGCTGCTTAACATGGGCATGGCGGTTAAGATAATCGAAACAGACAAGTCAAGATGTGAGGAATTGAGCATTCTCCTTCCCAAAGCCATCATCATAAACGGCGACGGGACAAATGAGGAACTGCTTAAAGAGGAAGGCATTGAAAATGTACATTCCTTCATTCCCCTTACGGGTATAGACGAGGAAAATATCATCCTTACACTGTATGCCAAGCAGGTCAGCAAAGCAAAAGTGATAACCAAGATCAACCGGATAAATTTCCGTGGCGTTATAAGCAAGCTCGATCTCGGAAGCACAGTCTATCCCCGATATATAACCTCTGAAGCGATAATTGCATATGTTCGTGCCAAGAAAGACTCTATGAATTCAAATATAGAGACTCTTTATCATATGTTTGAACATCGTGTTGAGGCTATTGAATTCCTGATCGATAAGGAATCGAATGTTACCAACACCACTCTTGCCAAGCTCCCTCTTAAGGACAATCTGATAATCGCTTTTATAAACAGGAACGGCAAGGTGTTCATGCCCAGCGGTTCCGACTGCATGATGGTCGGGGACACGGTAATGATAGTAACAAAGCATACAGGCTTTGACAATATTTTAGATATACTGGAATAACTCTTGGAGCAAAACAATGAACAGTTCTGTAGTCCGCTATACACTTGGACAGGTACTTAAAATAGAGGCAGCCCTTCTGCTGCTTCCGTGTATAGTCGCTCTTATATATAAGGAAAAAACCGGCATATTCTTCATTCTGGTTGCCGCAATGTGTGCCTTCCTTGGCGTTGGCATGACTTTGCTGAAACCCGCTTCCAATGTCTTTTATTTAAAGGAAGGCTGTATAATCACCGCCTTAAGTTGGATATTCTTAAGTTTCTTCGGTGCTCTTCCCTTCTATTTGAGCGAAGAGATACCTTCACTTACCGACGCTCTGTTTGAAACCATCTCCGGCTTCACTACGACAGGAGCGAGCATCCTCTCCGAGGTGGAATCTCTCAGCAGATGCATTACGTTCTGGCGCTGTTTCACCCACTGGATCGGAGGTATGGGTGTTCTTGTCTTTCTGCTTGCCATCATTCCCATTGGCGGCGGCTCCCAGATAAACATCATGAAGGCAGAAAGCCCCGGTCCTTCCGTAGGCAAGCTGGTTCCCAAGATAAGATCCACTGCCAGGATACTGTATGTGATCTATTTTGCTCTTACGATACTCGAGATGATCTTCCTGGTATGCGGCGGAATGTCGGGTTTTGAAGCGTTAAACACCGCTGTTGCAACGGCAGGTACCGGTGGATTCGGTATTAAGAATGACTCTCTGACAAGTTATTCACCTTATCTCCAATGGGTTGTGACCGTATTCATGATCCTCTTCGGCGTTAACTTCAATGCGTATTATCTTCTTCTGTTCAGGCAGTTCCGCAAGGCTTTCACTATGGAAGAGGTGATCCATTATTTTGCCATCATATTTATCGCTATAGCGATCATTTTTACAAGGATATTCCGAACCTACGATCATGCACTGGATGCTTTAAGGGATACGGCTTTCCAGGTTGCTTCCATCATAACTACCACGGGATTTTCCACCGTTGATTTCGACAAATGGCCGGCCGTATGCCAGACCGTGCTCGTATTCTTAATGTTCATCGGCGCCTGCGCAGGCAGCACGGGTGGTGGTATCAAGGTTTCACGTCTTATAATTTTACGAAAGACTATAATAAAGGAAATGATATCTTATGTGCATCCTAAGAGCATCAAGAAGATCAAGATGGATGACAAGCCTGTTGAGCACGAAGTGGTAAGGGCTACCAATGTGTTCTTTATAACCTTCGTTATAATTTTCTCACTTTCGGTACTTCTCGTATCTATTGACGGCAACGACCTTGTGACCAACTTCACGGCAGTTGCGGCTACGATAAATAATATAGGGCCCGGCCTTTCAATGGTCGGACCCACTCAGAACTTCTCTCATTTTTCCGGGTTCAGCAAATATATCCTTATGTTTGATATGATAGCCGGACGTCTTGAGCTTTTCCCTCTGTTAATGCTGTTCCATCCGGAACTGTGGAAGGAAATGTTCGCACATTATATAAGAAAATTCAGCAATTCAAACTGATCATACTATACGCCTTACCGTGATTATCGATCTGTAAAGCGCGTTACTTATCTTGATGCCCGTTGCAGGTGTGCTCGCATGTACGATCTGGCCGCCGCCTATGTATATCCCGACGTGACCGCCGTAATATATGATATCTCCGGGCTGTGCTTCGGAGTAACTTACTTCACGTCCGTAAGTTGACTGCGAGTAGCTGTTCCTGGGAAGCGAATATCCGAAATTCTGATATACTGCATATACAAATCCCGAGCAGTCTGCTCCGTTCGTAAGTGATGTTCCTCCGGCAACATACGGATTTCCTACATAATTGCAGGCAAAATTGGCTATTTCCTTACCCTTTGCCGAATCACCCGGTGAAGCGCTCACTGCTCCGGATGAACCGCTGTCTTCGGATTTCTTCTGCTCCTCTTCCTGTTTCTTCTCTTCTTCCTGGTTGTCTTCGTTCCCGGATTCTTCTTCCGTCCGGTTCTCTTCTTCCGACTTTTTCTTATCCTCTTCGGATTTTTTCTTCTTTTCCTCTTCTTCCTTCTTGCGCTTAGCCTCGGCTTCTGCCTTCTTCCGCTTTTCTTCCTCGGCTTTCTTTCGCGCTTCTTCCGCTTCTATCTGTTTAAGTACGGCTGTCTGCTTCTTTATCTGGTTCTGATATTCGCCGGCCTTCTTCTGTGCCGCCGATAACTGCGCATCAAAATCCGCAAGAGTATGCCGTTTCTGGTCTATAAGATCCTGTAAATGCTTGCTCTCGGAAACATATTCCTCCTGCATCTCTACAAGCTCGCTCTTCTCTTCCTCCAGCCGTTCCTTGATCCTTGCTTCTTCTTCCTTGGTCTGCTGATAACTGAGCAACATCTGGCGGTCATATTCATACAGTAGCTCGACATAATCCGACTTATTGACTATCTCGGCAATACTCTGGGACTGTAAGAACATCTCAATGTACTTCTTGTCACCCTTCTCGTACATGAACTTAATACGTCTCTTCATAGATTCGTATTGTTCTTCTTCCCTGCCCTTTGCCGCCTCATACTCGGCTTGTGCCTCATCTATCGCCGTCTGCTTGGTCGCGATATCACTCGTTATAAGATCAACTGTTAAAAGGAGGTCCACAAGCTGAGCGTCTATCTCAACTATCTCTTCCTGAACGGCCTCCTTGTTTTCTTCGATATTCTCAATGTTATTGTTTACGGCATCAAGGTTCTTCTGCGCTTCATTCTTCTGCTTCTGCGCTTCGCTCTTCGTGGTCGCCCACGTATTTACGGCAGGCATGACCGTAAGAACAAATGCCATAAACAGCAAAAAACCCCTCTTCCTCATTTATACTCCTTGATCGGATCCCCTCAAATCCTACATAACACCTATATACATATATATGTATATATAATTCAAAACAAGCTCAAAATGCTTTGCATTACATATATTATGTTAACATAAACGTAACAAAATGTAAATACTGTGACGCGCTTATAACTCACAATTATTGACTGTTCTCGGGAACGGAATGACATCCCTTATGTTGCCCATTCCGGTCAGATACATAACGCATCTTTCAAATCCGAGACCGAATCCCGAATGCCTTGCGGATCCGTACTTACGAAGGTCAAGATAGAAATCA
>ONRZ01000190.1 GCA_900320345.1 uncultured Lachnospiraceae bacterium
GTATTCCTTCTGTACGCATCAAGCACAGGATTCGGACCCATATAAGACGGTAAAAGGGTGAGATGAGATGATAAAGCAGTTCAGGAAACTCGTAAGAAGTATAACGGAATATATTTACGATTCATCGGTAGATGTTTTTTACAAACGTAGGTGTATACGGAGGAAATCCGAATGAAGATTGTGGCACTTGAGATCATGAATATAGGTTCGGACGTGGATCTGTCGGAATTCAAAGAGGCAGGTGAATTCAGGGCATATGATATATCGAGCCCGGATCAGATAGAAGAACGCGCTGACGGAGCGGAGGTACTTATCATAAACAAGCTTCCGATAAACGAAACAACGATAGGAAGACTTAAGGATTTAAAGCTTATATGCGTTACGGCAACGGGATATGATAATGTTGATGTGGGATATTGCCAGAGCCGCGGGATAAAGGTATGCAATGCGGTGGGATATTCGCTGTTCTATATCTATGAGAAGTTAAGATACTATGATGATTACGTAATGAACGGTCACTATTGTGATTCGCCGATCTTTACGCATTTTGAAGAGCGTTTCAATGAGCTTGAGGGCAAAACATGGGGTATCGTCGGGCTTGGGAACATCGGCAGGAGAGTTGCCGCTGCGGCAGAGGCTTTCGGCTGTGATGCGGTATATTTTTCAACGAGCGGGAATCATGATGATGATAAGTACAGAAGGCTTGAATGGGATGAGTTTTTAAGATCATCGGATATAATATCGATACATGCTCCGCTTAATGATAATACAAGGTATCTGTTCTCGGATGAAGCCTTCGATAAGATGAAGGATACGGCCTTCCTTGTGAACATGGGCAGGGGACCGATAATAGATGAGGAAGCACTTGTAAGAGCCATAAAGGAGGGGAAGATCGCCGGCGCGGCACTTGATGTCATAGACGGTGAGCCCATGAAAAAGGACAGCCCCTTAAGAGAATTAAGTTCGGATCCGAGGCTCCTTGTAACTCCGCATATAGCCTGGGCAACGGCAGAGGCAAGGGCAAGGCTCATGCATGAAGTATATCTTAACATAAAGGCCTACCAAAACGGAGAGGACAGATGTACGGTAAGGCCGTAGATAACCGGTCGGAACGGGAAGACGATAGCAGGGGGGCAAAATATACCAGAAGCCGCCTTCCCGTAGAACTTGTTTATTTTGAAGAATTTTCCACAAAAGAGGAAGCAATGAGCCGCGAATGGCATATCAAACGTCTGAAGCGTCTACAGAAAGAGAAGCTCATTGCAGGCAGTTTACCGAAGGAAAGGATTAGCAGATGAGATCCGAAAAAAGAAGCGGGATCATAATGGCGGCCGTTATCGGAAGTGCGGCGATCGCGGCGATACTCATAGCAGGGACCATACTGTCCGGAAGGATGGCGGGTTCCGATACCGAGAAGGCTGTCCGCAATGTCAGCCTTCTGTATCTTGATGAACTTGCCGGCAGACGTGAGCAGGTAGTCTCCTCAGCCCTTGATAACTACATAGAGGATATGGATGTGGCTATCGGCATGATCGAGAAAAGCGACCTGAGCAGCGTTGAGAGTCTTCAGTCGTATCAGGCGAGGATGAAGCTGTTATACGGCCTTGAGAAGTTCGCGTTCGTTGACGAGAACGGGGTCATCTATACATCCAGAGGCACAAGGACCGATATAGATCAATACCGGTTTGAGCCGGCCACAATTTCAAAACCCGAAGTATCCCTTAAAAACGAAGATTCCGACGAGAAGAAAGTCGTTATCGCAATGCCGGTCGACAGGCTTGCTTTTAACGGTACTATCCTGGTCGCGAGCTTTATGGAGATCGATATGGATAATTTCCTTGACAAATTGTCCTTAAGATCCTCCAACAACGATACGACATTCTGCAATATATATACCCGCAACGGCAAGGCCCTTACAAATCTTGTCTTAGGCGGCCTTTCGGCAGACGATAACCTTCTTGCGGCCCTTGAGAAGGCCGAATACGAAAAGGGTTATTCGTATGAGGCGGTAAAGAGTCATTTTGAAAACGGCGAAGAGGGAGTTGTGTCCTTTACATATAACGGGATAAGCGAAACCCTAAGCTACGTGCCGGTACACGGAACGGACTGGATGCTCACATATCTTATCCGTGAGAGCGTGATCTTAGATCAGATGCAGAACATTACGGACGGCATCATAAAGAGAAGCGTGATACAGTCACTTCTTACGGCGGTAGTGCTGTTAGTGATCTCCGGCATCATGATAATACAGACGAGGAAAGCGGTAAAACTGGCTTCCGAGAGGGAGACGTCGGAACTTCTGCAGCAGGAGCTTGAAGAGCGCATAGCCCTTCAGGATGAACTGCTTAAACAGGAGAAGATGCGTACACGGCAGGACAGCATGATAACCGCACTGTCTTCGGATTATCTGAGTGTTTATTACATCGACCTTGATTCCGGGAGGGGCATCTGCTACCGTAATGAGACAAAGTATACCGATATCGCACAGGATGAGGAATTCGATTACATGAAGGCGGTGACGGATTATGCGAACCGTTTTGTGACGGAAGAATACCGGGATGCTTTTCTTAAGTTCATACAGCCGGAGAATATAAGGGAAGCGCTTAAGGATGAACTTGTGATCTCCTTCCGCTATATAATAAACAGGAACGGAGTCGAGACATACGAGATGTTAAGGATGGCCGGTGTAAGGCATCCGGATGCAAGGGATGACAATACGGTACATGCAGTCGGTGCGGGATTTACCAACATCGATGCGGAAATGAGGGATTCGCTCGCGAAGAACCAGGCGCTCTCGGATGCTCTTGATGCGGCAGAGGAAGCAAGCAGGGCGAAGACGACATTTTTATCAAATATGAGCCACGAGATACGCACACCCATGAATGCGATCATCGGTCTTGATACCCTTGCGCTCAATGAAGAAGGCATATCCGGTACCACCAGGGACTATCTTGAAAAGATAGGAGACTCGGCAAGACATCTTCTCGGACTTATAAACGACATCCTTGATATGTCCAGGATAGAATCGGGAAGAATGGTGATAAAGAATGAGGAGTTCTCATTCTCGAAGATGATAGAACAGATCAATACGATGTTTTCCGGACAGTGCGAGGAGAAGAAGATCGCATATAAATGTGAGATGGAAGGGCATCTGGAAGACTGTTACATAAGCGATCAGATCAAGATAAAGCAGGTGCTTATCAATATCCTCGGCAATGCGGTCAAGTTCACACCCGAAAACGGGAGCGTCTGCTTCAGGGTTGAGAAGAAGGCGGCCTTTGACAATAAGACTACGATCTGTTTTAAGATAAGCGATACGGGAATCGGGATGAGCAGTGAGTATCTGCCGAAACTGTTTGATACCTTCAGCCAGGAAAATGATGTCAGTGTAAATAAATACGGCAGCTCAGGCCTCGGCATGGCGATAACAAAGAGCATTGTCGACATGATGAACGGCAAGATAGAAGTTGAGAGTGAGAAGGGTAAGGGTACGACATTTACCGTAACACTGACGCTGCTTGATGCGGGCAGGAGTTCTTCCGGAGCGATCGAAGAAACAGAGATAAAACCTCACGAACTGAACGTGCTTGTGATAGATGACGATCAGATAGCCTGCGATCATTCGAGGCTCGTGCTCGAACAGACCGGTATCCACGCGGAAACCGCTCTGTCAGGACGTGAAGCGCTTGAAATGATAAAGCTCCGCCACGCACGGCATGAGCCTTATAATCTGATCATCATAGACTGGAAGATGCCCGAGATGGACGGTGTTGAGACCACACGTGCGATAAGGGAAGAGGTGGGAGACGAGTCCGCCATCATCATCCTCACGGCATATAACTGGGATGATATCTTGGAGGAAGCGCTCGAAGCGGGAGTTGACAGTTTTGCGGCCAAGCCTCTGTTTGCCGGAAATCTTATGGATGAATTTAAGACAGCGCTTTCGAAGAAACGTCAGACAGAGGATAAAAAAGACAGGAAGGTCGACCTTAGCGGATGCCGCATTCTTCTTGCGGAAGATATGCTGATAAATGCGGAGATCATGAAGGAAGTCCTTAAGATGAATAAGATGGAAACGGAGATCGCCGAAAACGGAAGGATAGCCGTTGAGATGTTTGAGTCGCATGACCCGGGTTACTATGCCGCCATTTTGATGGATATGCGCATGCCCGAAATGGACGGACTTGAAGCCGCATCGGCCATCCGTGCGCTGGATCGGGAGGATGCAAAAAAGAT
>ONRZ01000104.1 GCA_900320345.1 uncultured Lachnospiraceae bacterium
CTCCTTAATATCAATGCCGATGTGGCTCAATTGGCAGAGCAGCTGATTTGTAATCAGCAGGTTATCGGTTCGAGTCCGATCATCGGCTTTACCGGTTTTCTGCCGGTAATACTTAAAAAAAGGTCATAAGGAATCCCCCGCTTCGCGGTACCCCTTATGACATATAATGGGCGGATTCCCGAGTGGCCAAAGGGGACAGACTGTAAATCTGCTGGCAACGCCTTCGGTGGTTCGAATCCACCTCCGCCCATTTCTTTTTATTTTAATGCCAATACACTGAACCGGATAATACCTCGTTAAGTGTTGAGGCATGGATAGCACATAAACGACCGTATACGATCGATGAGTGCTCATATCGACGCGGGGTGGAGCAGTCTGGAAGCTCGTCGGGCTCATAACCCGAAGGTCGATGGTTCAAATCCATCCCCCGCTACTCAAGACAATCCGTAGATATCCGGGTTGTTTTTTTTATCCTGTCTGTGATCATTTCTGTAACTGATGGTCATAATTTTATCCAAAAAGTATGTCTATATGAAAATCCGGTAATGAATGTTAAAATATTGAGGTAAAGAAATCTGCGGAGGTTGGCTGATGTCTCTTGAAAATGTAAAATATGATGCATTTATAAGTTACAGACATTGTGAATTGGATTCGTTCATATCCGAAAATCTTCACAAAAGACTTGAAAATTATAAAATGCCGGGATCTGTAATAAAAAAGCTGGATCCAAAAAAGACACGGATAGAGAGAGTGTTCAGGGATGAGGCGGAGTTACCGTTATCCAGTAATCTGTCAGACCCCATAACAGAAGCGCTTGACAACTCGGAGTTTCTTATCGTTATATGTACTCCGAGGCTTCCTCAGTCTCAATGGTGCAGGAAGGAGATAGAGACATTCGTTGAAACCCATGACAGAGAACATGTTTTACTGGTTCTTGCCGAGGGTGAACCGGAGGAATCCTTTCCCGATATCCTTATGCATGAGGAAGTTAAGGTTAAGGATGAAAACGGTAATGATGTGACCGTAAGGGTTGACAGGGAGCCCCTTGCAGCAGATTGCAGGGGTGATAATAACAGGGAGCGGCTTAAGGCTATGGATAATGTAGTACTTAAGCTTTGTGCGGCCATATTTAACCTTAATTATGATGATCTTAAGCAAAGGCACAGAGAGAGGCAGATAAGACGAAGGCTGGCGATAATGAGTTTGGCTCTTATGATAGTGACGGTTTTTGCCGTTACCTGCCTTGTTTTCATGCTTAAGATAAGCAGTCAGAACAGGGTAATAAGTGATAAATATGCGGGAGCCATGGCATCTGCATCAGAGAAACTGCTGTCACAGGGTCTGAGGCTTGATTCCATATATGCCGTAAGAAATGTCCTTCCGGATGATCCTGAAAAAGGCTTCAATAAAGATGCTTATAATGCATTGGTGAGTGGGATTGCGCCATATGAGATCGAAAACAGTTACTTTCCGACAGGAAGTTTCAGGATACCGAAGGATATCAGAGGCTTTTCCATATCGGATGATGGAAGATATGCCCTGATAAACTGTGACGGTTATTTCAGTGTCACCGATATCGGATCGGATACCGGGATCTGTCGTATAAACACCGGATATTCCGATCAGGCTGTGATAGATCCTTCGGGAGTGGTCTATATAGATGATGATATGCATGTAAGACACTTAGATCCGGTTACGGGAGAAGACATGGTGCTTTCCGATCAGGGATTCTATCTTAGCTATGTTAAGGGAAAGGGACTGACACTTGTATTTTCTGATAACGGGATAGCCGGATACAGGGGATCTGAGGAAGTATTCTTTATAGATTTTACCGCAAGTATGGATCCTGATAATATGATCGATGATCCGGACTACAGTGTTGAAAATATATATATTTCGAAAGACTCAGACCATGCAGCCTTTGTATTAAGCGGGTTAAGTGATTCATGGACAGGCGTTGTTGATATATCCGAAGGGAAGCTTAAGAAATGCTTTAAGAGAGAAGCAATGGATTCAATGATCGCCGCTACCGACGGGAAAATGCTGTATGTCTGTTATGAGAATGAGGATGGTCGTTTTGGAAATTCAGGGAACAGCGTGATGGAAGCAACAGACCTTAATGACGGCAGTGAATATTCATGTGATATCCCGGGTACCGGGTTCTATGAGATGGTAGTAAGCGATAACGGCATCCTGATAGTTTCGGACAGACTTGCATATGTTATTGAAAGCAGCCTTGAGATACGATCGACGATAACGGGATATATGGATGCGGTCTGCTGTTTTGACTGTGAAGAAGGTTATGTGATAGTTGATGCACTGGGCCGTATGTTCAGCGATAATGTGTTTTCGGATGTTAACAGAACCTACGGTTTATACGGGCATGATGATAATGCCATCATAAGTAATGCCGTATACAGCGATGACAGTTTCTTTGTGAAGTACGTGGACGTTAACAGGATAGTGAAATATTCGCCCATGGGATGCAGATCCCTTTATCGGTTATCCCAATGAAGAGGTCAATACGGATTTTCTTGAGGGGATAGAGGATATAAGCGTATTTTATGCAGCTGCATCCGATGATGGAAAATACATAGCCGTAAGTTCAAACGACGGTGTATTGTATATATTTGATGCGGTGAGCAAAAAAAAGCTGAAAGAGATATACAATACGGATATAGTGCTGTTACACGGAGCCTTTCCGTATATTGAAGGTGCCGAGGCATATATCATAGAAAAAAGGGTGTTTGATAAAGATTTCAATATCATCTCAAGGCTTCCGAACGGAGAACTTGCAGCGGTAGGCCGGGATAAGAAAAGCATTGTTCTAAGGTCGGTATACTCATCGGATACATATTATAAGATAGGCCTTCTGTCGTATGATGAAATGCTTAAAAAGGCAGACGGATTACTGGGAGATTATGTGCCCGATAAGGATATCTGTGAAAAATATCAGCTGCTTACGGAAAAATGAACCGGTATTTTAACCGGGTTTATATTTCCGAACAACAAAGATCAAGCGATATCACACGGGTGAGTAGGTCATTTCAAAGATATCCCTGCGGACAATGTAAAAATCATGAAGATCATCTTCCCTGCAGGCTATAAAATCACCCTTTTCACCCTTCATATATTTTTCTTCATACCATTTGGTGAAAAGCTTGACATTTTTATCAAGCTCGGTCGCGAGTATATAAGAGGTTCCTGTAGGAACACAAGCATTTATGTGATCGTACAGCTCATATACCCTGCCATCGGGTTCGGCATATATCCTTGGGACATATTCAAGCTGTCTGTCAAATACAGAGTCAGCTTTTTTATAACTCGATCCGAACTTGGATATGGTTATAGGATATACCTCTCCTAAGATACCTACCATCAGATAAAAGCTGCCGTCAACAACAAGTTCGGTATCTCCTTCAAGAGTCCTGACTTTGATCTGTGTGTTTTTCTCAAGGAATGACAAAGGATCGATATAGCCCAGAGTCAGCTTATTTTTCACATACTTCCTGAACAGGCTCCTGTCGGGTTCGTATTCGGCTGCAAGGATTATGCTGAAGGATTCAAAGTATGTGCGGATAGTTTTATCCAGATAATCCTGAATGGACATTGAAGGATATTTCGCATTCAGCTTATCCTCGCTTATGAAGCCGCCGGCCTTATAATCATGACCGCCGCCGGAGCCTACTCCGTCAGTCATGGCCCTTACGAATTCATCGGCCAGTACTTCCTTTATACAGCTGCGTACTGACAGCTTGTATCCGCCGGAGACATGACCGAAAGCGATAACTACATTGAATTCGGCAACCTGAAGAGCCATATCGCTGATGATACCGAGGATATTCGGATCGCAGTTATCGGCCTTAAGTATGCCGCAGCTGTAATTGCTGATGCAGGCATATCCTGCAAGTGCTTCACCCGTGATCCGCATTTCCTCGAGAGTTATATTGCTGTTTGTGAACAGTCTTATCTGAGCCTCGTTTATTATAAGGCAGTCACGCATGTCCTTATCAAGAGGATGCGATATTTCCGAAAAATTACCGGTATCCGTCATCAGGCCGTAGTAGAGAGCGGTGCATAAAGCCCTGTCGGACAGTATGTCGAAGCCTTCATCCGACATTAACTTCCATACGAGGGTGGAACAGCCGCCAAGTTCGGGGTGTATCTCGCTCAGTTCAAGATCGCATGTACCGTTGTGATGGTCTATAACGGCAAGATCATCGGCTTTAAGTTTAGTGACGTTTCCCTGTCCGTACTGGCAGTCTGCGGTCAGGAGAAGGCCGTCTATCTTTCCGGAATCGGGAGAATAGTAGGAAACCGGTATATCAAGCTCCTTTATCATAAGTAGCAGGTTGGACTTCCTTATCTTAAACGGACCGCTGTATATGATCCTTACGTTATTTCCGTTTTGCTTAAAATATTTATAGAGTCCGAATGCCGAGGCAAGTGCATCGGGATCAGGATTATCGTGGCACTGTATGGTGATATTGTCGAACCTGTTAAGATCTTTTAGACGCATATCCGCTCCTTATATCTGCTTTATGGTGAACGCCGCCCAAACGGGTGCTTGGGTTTATGCATTTTACGGTCATAAATAATTTAGCATAGTTTTTTATGCGGAGCAATGCGTTAAGGAAAGAAGGAGTTCGTTCAAACGAGGCCGTTTTGCTGTTTTACGATAGGCAGGAGCGTATAAATGATGTATATTTATATTCAGGATATCATTCACTGTTCTGCATAACATTTATGAAAGAGGGAAATATGAAGAAAAAGGTTATGATCGCGGTTTTAGGCTGTTTTTTGGGCTGTATGCTGATCGCAGGCTGCGGTAAAAAGAAAGACGGCCCTGAAGTAAAGCCTGATGAAAAGGCCGGATCCGTGCAGCAGGAAGAGGCTCCGTCAAAGGATGGGGATGAAACCCCGGAAGATGAAGAAAAGAAGCCGGAAAAAAAGCTTAAAGACACCGGAAAAGCCCCTGCAATCCTCAGACACAGGGGATATGAGCATGAACATAACAGTAACGGACAGCTTACCATAAACCATCATTACAGTTATATCTCGCTTGGAAAGCAGGATGAAGGATCAAATAAAGGACTTGCGTCAAGCCTTGAAAAAGCAAGGGATGATATAAAGGCTGATGAAGAGGCAAAGCGTAAAAAAGAAGAAGAAACCCTTAAGGAGAACGAACTGTATTCTTTTGAGGAAAACTGGGATACATATGTGCGCAGGGCGGATGGCTGTATCATAAGCTTTGTCACAGAATATGTTGCCGTGGGAGCGTTCGACGGACAGTATTACAGTGAATACAAGGCACATAATTACTATACGGATAGCGGAGAAGAGATAGGATTTGAGGATGTCATCGCGGATGAGGATGCTTTTTTTGACCTGCTTGCCGGGAGACTGTCGGAATATTATGAGTACGCGAAGAAGAATATATACCAGATAGACAATGATACAGACAAGGATCAGATAAGGGACAGTGTTAAGGATTATATGAAGGAAGGCAGCTGTGCGTGGACTGTAGATCCCCAGGGAGTGACTTTTTTCCTCAATTCCTATACCGGTCTTCCTGAAGCTGTAAGTGCGACAGTCCTGTTTTCGGAGGATAAGGAAGGAAAGATCTTCAATGAAGAATTCGTGGAAAGCGCCCGGGACGAGTGGATCATGCAGGTACCGCAGCATGTCGGTTCATATTGTGATACTGATGATGATGGAGAGGCCGAACTGATCCGTGCATATGCTGTCGAAGAGATGAAGCAGTATGAGGGCTCCGAGGAATACTATATAAGCGGCCTTAAAATAACCTGCGACAGTTTTAGTCACAGTTTTCGGACCAGGATGACCGGGGGAACGGATTTTTACGATGTTTTCTTTATGCATAAGGATCACGGTACCGGTCTTATCGAAGGACATTATGAGTATGACAGTGCTTTCATCAATACATATACCTTGGATAAGGACAGTATTGATGAAGCAGATGCGGTAAGGGGCATGTTTGAAGGCGTGGATGAAGAAATGGATGATGAAAAGGAAGATCATATCCCCTGCTTTATCCCTACCGATCTTTCAAAGATACGTGTTAAACTGGAAGAGGACAGTGAAGCGCGTGAAATGACAAACGACATTCTGAGTATCGGTCCCAAGGGTAAGATAGAGATAAGATACGGAGAATATGAGCATGTGCCGCTCGGAGTCAATGAAGCCGTCGATGAAACGGGAGCCGGAGTCGGAAGGGATATAGAGCCGTTCTTCGGATTATGGGTTGGCTCGTTTAAGGATAAGAATGAAGCACAGGAACTGGTCTCAAAGCTTAAGGACAAGGGTCTGGATGCTTACTATGTGTATTCGCCCGAATGGGAGAACTTAAACAAAGAGCCGTATTATTGTGTGACCATTGGAGAATCCGGATCGGAGCCGGAAGCGCAGGATTACATTGCGGATGCGGCAAAGGAAGGATTCAAGGATGCTTATGTCAAATACACGGGCAGCAGGCTGAGCCACAGGATATATTATTATCTGCACAATGAGAGTGATATGGAAATTTCGCCCGATGAGGTGGTTATCAGATATGTAACTGTGGAAGATCTGTCGGGAGGAACGAATTCGGTGGCTACTCTTATCGTTGATAAGGATACGGTATTTGACAAGTCCTGTGATACGCAGTATTTCGGCAATTACCGGAAAGGCGATTCTGTACTTGAATGGTTTAACTATAATAAAGAGCTGATGGATACGGATGTTGATAAATATCTGGAAAAAGGCCCCGCCCTTAAGGGTGTGTTCGATGTCAGCGTTACCGGCAACCATATAGATGCCTTCTACGGCACCTACTGGTGGGACTGAGGGCTCATTCTGCGAAGCAGAATTCTATATGAGCCCGAAGGAAAAGCCGCCGAACGGATGTGAGGGGGCACTACCTTGACTGAGGCTTCATTATTTTTATAATTATTTTGCGAGAGGAGAATTCTTTAGATGAAAAGAAAGTTAGTTTTGGCGGTTATGATGGTTTCCGTGATGTCGCTGTGCGGTTGCGGATCGGGCAGAAGTGATAAGAAGGACAGACCGGCACCTAAGGAAAGCCGGGAAGAGCAGGCTGTGGAAAATGACTGGTCAAAACCGTCCGTTGGCGAAGATACCGAAGCCAAAACGGATAAGGAGAAAAAGCAGAGCCCGGATAAGATAAACTATACCTATCAGTGTTTCCCTTTAAAAAAGGATTACGGGAATGAAACTGTCGCGATGGGTAATCATTATAAGATAGAACTTGATGAGGATGTAAAGGATAAGTATCCGGAACTTGACAGAGTTACGGAGAAATATAATTCGGATGCATGCAGAAAGGTAACGGAATTCGTCGAAGGCAGCGAGAAAGAGATCCGTGAGATGATGGAAGAGGGCTTTACGGGATTTTATGAATATGATCTGTATTTGGAACCCGTAAGATCCGATGAAAAGGTATTTTCTTTTGTGGAAGAGAGTTATTCATTTTACGGCGGCGCACATGGGACCACCGTGTTTACCGGGTATAATTACGATCCCTCAACAGGCAGGGAACTGGAATTTGATGATGTGGTAAAGGATACATCCGGTCTTCCTCAGATAATATTTGATGAACTTACGGATCAGAATCCGGATCTTAAGGACTATTTTGAAGAGCTGCCTACAGATAAGGAAAATCTTATAGCCGGGATACCTGACAGGCTTGATGATAATGCCGTCGGACTTGCGTGGGTGCTTGATTATGACGGGATCAGGGTCAACTTTGAGGATTACGCTATGGGCACATATGCTGCAGGAGCAAGGAGCTTAAAGATCAGGTTTAAGGATCATCCGGAGATATTTACGGATAGATATGCAGACTACGAAGAGGGCAGAGTGCCTGTTATAGATAATATAGCGGTCAAGCTTGATGATGCGGAAAC
>ONRZ01000106.1 GCA_900320345.1 uncultured Lachnospiraceae bacterium
TTTGTCCTTCTCAAGCTTCTTGACAAGTCCGTCATATGAGGACATGTATTTATTTATCTTCCTGTCGATGAGGGCAACCAGGAGCGATCTTCTTACTTCTTCGATACTTGAGAGCGCCTCATCGAAATTATCGATATAGATAAGCGCTACCGCAAGCTTCTGGTCATCGTTCTCGATCTGCAGCTGGTTTATCTTGGTCTCATCGAACATGAACAGCGCTATGATGTAGCTGTTGTAATCGAAGGTCTCAACGATCTCCGATTCCGACATGATCGATACTAACGATACCTTTTTCATGCTCACGCGGTAATCGCGCTCTTCATGCGTGATCATTATCTCCGTCTCATTTTCCATGCCCGGAAGCTGGTTCTTCGCTATTGACGGTATTATCGATGTTATGGATTTCCTGCTGTCGCGCTTGATATGAAGGGTCTCTTCGAAAGCTTCGTTCGTCCAGATTATCTTGCCCGCTTCATCCATAAGGGCATACGGAAGCTCCAGTTCTCTTAAGAGCTGCCTCTGGACCTGGCCGTATTTGGTGGCAAAACTCACGAACTCGTTGAATACGAGATTGCGGCTCCTGCGATACAGAATGATCGCGATCACAATATATATGACCGTAAAAAGCGTGGTCAGAAGACCCGCCCTGCGGTCAATAAAATACATACCTATATTTAATAAAATCAACAATATGGAAAAACTTAAAGGCCACTGCACGTATGAACGCACCTGTCCCTTAAACCCCACATTACGACCCATTTTTGTTCCTCGCTGCAGTCCCAAGACCCGGACCGCCTTCCCAAATATCTGTACGTCCCTTCCCGGGGGATCGCCAGTATCCGCTAACCCACTAAGTATATCATAATTCATCACGGGCTCACAACTACAAGCCCTTGTGCCTCTCCGGCAGCCTTACCACAACCTGTATGGTATAATGATCCTTCCGTGAGCGGATCTTCTATGACAGCCGCTTCTTAAGCAGCTCGTATTCATCCTTAAGTTCAATATATGTGTCAACATCCCCGCTGCCCGAATCCGGATGATAGATAAGGCACAGTTTCTTATAACGGAGCGACAGATCGTCAAGCGTTACGCAGCCCTTGAAATATTTGGTCTCCATCCCGGCAACCTTATCCTTATCTTTGCTCTTATCGGATGAGCTTCCCGAAGATGTCCTGCTGCCCGATGTCCTTCCGCCCGAAGCAGCGCTCCCCGAAGAAGAATCCGTCGTCCGTTTATTACGCTCCCTTCGCCTTTTTTCCTGACGTTTCCTCTCATCCTCGCGCCGCTTCTTCTCTTCCTCGGCACTCCTTGCAGCCTCTTCTTCGTCTTCGCCGTCCTGCTCATTTCGCGCTCTGTTTCCGGCAGCTTCGCGTTCTTCTCTCTCTCTTCTCTCCCTCTCCTCACGCTCTCTCTTACGTCTTGCCTGCTGTGCCTGGGATCTTCTGTTCTGCTTTTCTTCCCTCTCCCTGTCCTCAGCCTCACGCTGCTTGCGGATATTTATCGTGTTCTTGAGCATCTCTATATCATTCTTAAGCTCACTTATCTCCGTTTCATACTCAAGGATCGGCCTGTTTCCTTCCTTATAAAAATCATAATAGACCGTATCGAACTTGCTGTTTATCCTCTCAAGTATCTCAAGCTCGTTATCGTCAAGTTCTTCCCTGTTCGCTATCTCGTTTATTATCTTCCTGTATTCGTCAAGCTCCGCACCTATCTCCTCATTTATGTCTGTCACGTCGGTATAATCGGGGATTATGCGCTTCCTCAGCTCATCAAAAAGCCCCGAGAACGTATCCCCCGAATTATCCAGCGCATCCTCGAACTGATTCCTTAACTGCCTGCCGTAATTGATCGTCCTCTTCACTATATGCTGCCACTCATTTCCGACATCATGGGGCTCCCGTACTCCGTTTGCCGTATATCCGCTCCTTGCCGGAGCCATGCTCTTGTAAGCGATATAGGAGCACATGAAAAATGCAAAGCTCACAACATATATCATCACATACAGGACGGACCACTCCGCAAACGCCATCCACTCGATGACCGTGAACATGGACGCATAGAAAAAGGCGTTCACCACGATAACAAAGATATTCCTCGAACGTGAACGTTTGCTGACGGTCGCCTCGGCGATCATGTATTTATAGCCCATGCAGAGCAGGCAGATGACTGCGGACAGCCATCCTTTTTCAAAATCGATAATCACCGCAAGGGAAAGTCCGAATATGAAACCCATGGTAACGTACAGCACCGTACGTATGGATGGGTTGCTGTTTGCGGCATTTTGGATAAGTTCATACAGAACAAAGGCGCCTATAACGATAAGAGCGGCAAAACCCACGTTCACCGACAGTGCACGCGAGAAGCCGATAGCCGTCACAAACACCATAATGATAGAAATGCTGTTATCAATCCTCGTCACAGGTTATCTCCTTGATCACATCTTCTATAGAGCTTCCCTGCTCATCCGCTATGCGGATAATATCCTCATATTCCCATTTACTCCTGGTAACGCCGTAGCCCTCCGACACCTTGAGCCTTACAGGTCCGTATACGGTATCCTTCTTCTCAATGCATCTGTTAAGGGTGTAGCGCCTGCTTATATTCTCACGCACTCCGATCGTTGTCGTATGCTTAAAGATAAGCTTTAATATCTTCTCCCTGTCATCTTCCCTGCACAGTACATTAAGTACGATGCCGGGACGCGACTTTTTCATTCCCGCGGGTAAAGTGTATACTTCGAGAGCTCCCGCTTCAAACAGGACCTCCATCGCATATCCTATAGCCTCCGGCGTCATGTCGTCAATATTGCATGTAAGTTCCGCAACGGTATCTCCTGACCCTTCCGAATCCCCGAGAAAAGCCCGTACGCAGTTGGCCTGTTCAAAATCCTTTTTACCGCAGCCATAGCCTGTTTTCTCAATACGCATCAGCGGCATTTCCGAATAGGAAGCCGCGAAATGCTTGAGCAGGGCAGCTCCCGTAGGCGTGCATAACTCACTTTTGATATGCCCGCTGTAGATCGGAACGCCCTTAAGTATGTATTCTGTAGCCGGTGCAGGCACCGGAAGTATCCCGTGTGCGCAGTGTACATGGCCGCTCCCGACATTTATGCCCGAGGCTATGATCTTATCGGGAGAAAGCATGTCAAGAAGCAGGCATACCGACACTACATCTGCCACGGCATCCATCGTACCTACTTCGTGAAAATGTATCTCCTGCACCTCCCTGCCGTGTGCATGGGATTCCGCCTCCGCTATAAGGCTGTAGACCGAAACCACGTTCTTCTTCACGGATTCCGGTAACTTAAGATCATATATTATGTGTTCTATATCGTGCAGCGACCTGTGGTGGTGGCTGTGTTCATGCTCATGCCCGTGACTGTGCTCATGCTCGTGACTGTCCTCATGACTGTCCCCGACCGCAGCGTCGGGGAAGCCCGCCGGCTTTGAGGCATCAGAGGAATCCGTATGGATTCCTTCATTATGATGATTTCATTATGATGATTGTGATGATGACCCCCGTCCGGTTCCTCCTCTATGCCATCCACTGTCACCTTCATATGTGTCCCGGTTATGCCGCACTTTACTGCAGGTTCGGCTGTGATCTTAACACCCGGTATGCCTGCCGCATCCATCCTGTCAAGGAATATTTTCCTGCCTTCTTCGTCAAGGAGTTCATACAGCGCTGCCGTCAGCATGTCTCCAGCCGCTCCCATCTGGCAGTCAAAGTAAAGTAATCTCATCTTGTCTCTCCTTAAGCACTGCCAACACTGTGGCAGCGACGCCTACCTCCTGTTTATCATGCTCGCGATATAGCCGGCTCCGAAACCGTTGTCTATGTTCACTACGCTCACTCCCGATGCACAGGAATTAAGCATTGACAAAAGTGCCGATAAACCACCGAACGAAGCTCCGTAACCGACGCTTGTAGGCACCGCTATCACCGGAGCATCCGCCAGTCCTCCGAGCACGCTCGCAAGTGCTCCCTCCATACCGGCTATCGCTACTATCACGGAGGCTCCCATGATCTCATCCATATGAGCAAGTACCCTGTGCAGCCCTGCAACTCCCACGTCGTACAAACGTACAACCTCGTTGCCCAGAGCTTCCGCAGTAAGCGCAGCCTCTTCTGCTACGGGTATATCGGATGTCCCTCCGGTCGCAACGACGATATAGCCTGCACCGTCGGGCTCGGGCAGATCTCCGAGTGTTGCAAGATTAGCGCTCTCATTATATTTTATCGGCAGATTTTCTGATATCGCAACTGCTTTTTCCTTATCTATCCTTGTGATGATCACCGGCAGCTGACCGTTATCCCGCATGGTTGCGGCTATCGCGATTATCTGTTCCGCGCTCTTCCCCGCTCCGTAGATGACCTCGGCGGCCCCCTGTCTTGACTGTCTGTGAAGATCGACTTTGGCAAAATCAAGATCTTCAAAGGGCTGCTTCTTTATCTTAAGCAGTGCTTCCTCCACAGATACGCTGCCGTTCTTAACCTCTTCAAGTAGCTGTCTTATCCCGTCCTTCATCCAACGCTCCGTTTTCAGAAAATATGAACATTTACACTGTATCCTACTCCGTCTTCGGTGTTCACGTTTATGACTGTATCACCCACGGACATCGGTGCGATCGTTCCGTCACTGAATACCTTGCATACGGACGGATCCTCAGATTCAAAGGTCACCCCGTACCTTATAAGATCCATGCCCGCGAGTTCGTGAAGCCTGTAATTCTCATATACTGCCATGGGGCGGACTTTTATGATATAGGGCTGAACAAGAGCCATCTCATACCTGTCGGTCACGGGATAGAAGGATTTTATCTTCTTGGCATTGTAATCCCCCTGTGACATCACGCATAAGCATATCTGTCTGGTGAGCCCGCCGTATCCTACGGTTACCCACGTTTCCCCCGGCAGCTTCGGCGAAATGCTTGAGTCCTCATCCACCGACACTATATCCTGGTCATAGCTTATTATCTCCACTTCGGAAGCCGGCACGGAATGCCTGCGTTTATAATTGTCCTGCACGTAATACCCTATCCTGAACGCACCGGTTCCCGCATTCTTGGTATAAACGAGCCGGTCCGTACACAGCATCATGGGCGCCGCATCCTGGGTTGAAGTCCTGTATGTGATCGACTGCTTGAGATTCGACATACCCTCTTCCGACCTGTCGGGCTCATCCGTGTATTCAAGGTCAAGCGGAGCAAATCTCGTCGACCATACGCCCCATCTTGAACCCGAGGCACCTCCGTAGGCATAGCCTAACATCATTGAGTCATCCTTCTTTATATGGCCGTGTCCGTCTGCCATGATGGCGCAGTTATGACACCTTGCTATAACATTTTGATTGATCTCCGAAACCCTCTTAAATGTTATGCCGTCATCGGATTCATAGTACAAAATACAGCTGTTCTGCTTAAACCTTCTGTTTGTCGATACGGCAACGAACTTCTCACACTCCTCGATATATGCCACATCCCAGGAATCAGAATCCCTGTACTTATACTCGGAACCTTCCCCGGTATCGTTCCTGACGCCGGCATATCCCTTGAATTCAAGCTTCGCCGGCCACTCCGGATCCGTTATGTCGGCGGTCCTGACCTCTGTTACCCTTACCCTGTCCGGAACACCCGAATACGAATCCTTGGTGCTGTATACATAAACCGTATCATCAACCACGACAAAGCTCGGTTCGCCGCTGCCCCATCCTATCTCTATACTGTCGAAATAAATAACGGGGACCGGAGCTCCTCCCCAGCCCGAGCCGTTCCATTTTTCATACGGTCCGTCGGGATTCTCGGAGCGGGCAAGAAATACGCTGTTGCATACACCCTTGGCCCTCCTGTTTATCGTGGAAGTATAACCTAAGTAGTAATATCCGTCGTAGAAAAATACATCGGGATCGCAGCACGACAACGCATCCGGCGAATTCGGCGAAGGGCTGATCGCAGCCTTCTCGGCAGACCAGGTCTGTCCCCCGTCATCCGAATGCCTGTAGGTTATCCAGTCGAATTCGTTGTATCCGTCGCCCGGAGCCGCAAACCATGCATCTATGCTGCCGTCATCATTTAAGATCATCGAAGGACCGTACCTGTAATCCGGAAGGCACGCTGTCGACGGCGAAAAAACATCCCAACCGCTGTCGGGGACCGTCAGCTTTATGTGCTTATCCGCATATTCGTTTTTCGGTTCTTCCGTTTCTTTCTCTTCATTAACATCCTGCTGTGCTTCATTCTCATCCTGCACTTCATCCGGTGTTTCTTCGGATCCTGCTTCCACGGTATCCTCAAGGACCTGTCCCGGATTCTGCGCTTCTTCCATGTTGTTTTCCGAAGCTATCCCGGAAACCTCACCGCTCTGTGTTACGGGGGTCGCGTAGCATGCGCTCAGTCCGGCCACCGAAACGGCAGCTGCGGCAATGCATATTATTTTTTTTATTCTCAAAGAATCTATTTTCACCATAATCTTTAATAATAACAGGGCGGGTACGCAGCCCGCCCTGTATAATACGAAATCTATTACTTCTTGTTTACTGTATCCTTAAGAGCCTTACCTGCCTTGAACTTGGGAGCCTTGGAAGCGGGAATCTTGATCTTCGCTCCGGTCTGAGGATTCTTGCCTTCCCTAGCTGCTCTCTTGGTTACCTCAAAGGTTCCGAAACCTATAAGCTGAACCTTGTCACCCTTCTTGAGGGCATTGGCGACAGTCTCGGTAAAAGCACCCAGTGCTGCTTCCGTATCCTTCTTGGATAAACCGGACTTCTTTGCCATAGCATCAACTAATTCTGATTTGTTCATGGTACGTCCTCCTGTATGAGATTTATTGTCTTTCCGTATTATATCACTATTTGACAGGAAAATCCAACGGTATTAGAATCTATTTGTTTCAAATATTGTTACAGATCCTATATAAACGAGGTCGATCATATGAAATACGATAAAAACTCCCTGAAAGCCGAAGAATTCATAAATAATGAAGAGATCCTGGAGACTGTCCGTTATGCCGAAGAACATAAGGACGATCTTAAACTGATCGATGAGATACTAAAGAAGGCAAAAAAGCGCAAGGGCCTTGATCACAGGGATGCAAGCGTGCTGCTTGCCTGCAGTGATGAGTCAAGGATAAATGAGATATATGACCTTGCCGAACAGATCAAGAAGGATTTTTACGGCAACCGCATAGTGCTTTTTGCTCCCCTGTATCTGTCCAATTACTGCGTGAACGGATGTCTCTACTGTCCTTATCATATCAAGAACAAAAACATCCCCCGCAAGAAACTCACTCAGGAAGAGGTTGCAAAGGAAGTCATCGCACTTCAGGATATGGGGCATAAACGTCTTGCCATCGAGGCCGGAGAAGATCCCGTGAACAACCCGATCGAGTACATCCTCGAATGCATAGATACCATCTACTCCATCAAGCATAAAAACGGAGCTATCCGCCGTGTAAACGTAAACATCGCGGCCACTACGGTAGATGACTACAAAAAGCTCAAGGATGCCGGTATAGGTACCTATATACTTTTCCAGGAAACATATAACAAGACGGAATACGAGAGGCTCCACCCAACCGGCCCCAAGCATGATTACGCCTGGCATACGGAAGCCATGGACCGCGCAATGGACGGAGGGATCGATGATGTCGGCATAGGAGTGCTGTTCGGACTCGATAATTACAGTTACGAATTTGCAGGGCTCTTAATGCATGCCGAGCATCTGGAGGCTGTGCACGGAGTCGGACCGCATACCATAAGCGTTCCCAGGGTAAAACGTGCCGACGATATAGATCCGGATGATTTTGACAATTCGCTAAGCGATGAGATGTTCTGCAAGATAGCGGCCTGCATACGTATTGCGGTGCCTTATACGGGCATGATCATATCCACCCGCGAAACTCCCGAAGTCCGCGAAAAGATAATCCGCCTCGGCGTAAGTCAGATAAGCGGCGGCTCGAGAACTTCGGTAGGCGGCTACTGCGAGGAGGAGCGGCCTCATGATACCGAGCAGTTTGATGTATCGGATAACAGGACTCTTGATGAGGTAGTAAACTGGCTGATGCGTTCAGGCTACATACCTTCATTCTGTACCGCCTGCTACCGTGAAGGGCGCACCGGCGACCGCTTTATGGAACTGTGCAAATCCGGTCAGATCCAGAACTGCTGCCATCCCAATGCTCTCATGACCCTCAAGGAATTCCTGCTCGATTATGCGAGCGAGGACACAGTACGCCTCGGAGATGCGGTGATAGAACGCGAGATCGGAAATATACCGAGCAGCAAGGTGCAGGATATAGTACGCGAGAGACTTACCAGGATAGTTGAAGGCGACAGGGATTTTCGTTTTTAATATATTGAAAAGGTGACATTTATGGGACTTAATGATACTCCATCGGGCGAAAGGATCCATATCGGATTTTTCGGTATGTGCAACAGCGGCAAGAGCAGCCTTATCAACAGGATAACCTCTCAGCAGGTCTCGCTCGTGAGCGATATAAGCGGTACCACGACCGATCCCGTTAAGAAAGCCATGGAACTGCTGCCTCTCGGACCCGTTGTCTTCATTGACACACCGGGCTTTGATGATACCGGAGCGCTCGGATCACTTCGCGTAAAACGCACCAAGGAAACCCTTGATCTGTGCGATGCTTCAGTTCTCGTAACGGAAAACGACAGTCTTAACAGGGATGAAACCGAACTTCTCGATCTTATCAAAAAACGCAATATTCCGTATTTTATCGTAAGGAACAAGACCGATCTTGGCATTCCGGATCCCGACAGCAATAAAGATTCCGATATGTTCCGTGTCAGCGCACTGACCGGAGACGGTATCGAAGAACTCAAGGAAAAGATCGCTTCCTCACTTTCGGGAAGCGTTAAACAGATACGCTATATCGCCGATCTTATTGATCCCGGTCCGTCGTTACGGGTGTCGAAAGGCTGCCGGAGACGCTTGATAAATTAAAAAGGAAGCCCGCTCTCGTGATAACGGACTCCCAGGTATTTTCACGTGTGATGAAGCTGGTCCCGGAAGATATCCCCCTTACCTCATTCTCGATACTGATGGCCAGGTACAAGGGTTTTCTTGATACCGCACTAAAGGGTGCCATGGCGATAGACAACCTTAAGGATGGTGCTTCAGTCCTTATAAGCGAAGGATGTACCCATCACAGACAGTGCGGGGATATCGGTACGGTCAAGCTCCCGGCCTGGATTAATAAGTACACCGGTAAAAAACTTAACTTTTCTTATACTCAGGGACACGGTTTTCCCGATGACATTTCATCTTATGATCTTATAATACACTGCGGCGGCTGCATGTTAAATGATGCCGAGATGCATAACCGCATGGATAAAGCCGTAAACGCAAGGATACCATTCACCAACTATGGTATCGCCATAGCCCGGATGAATGGTATCCTTGACCGCTGCAGTGCTCCTCTTATACGGTGTACTGCGAAAGATCCGAATTGATCTCATCAGAATACTGATTAAGATTCTCGGATATATTCGTAATGCTCTCTGTCTCCGAACGCAGCCTTACGTTCTCCGATACTATCATATCGCTCAGTCCGAGGACTTCGTTTATGTTCGAAGCCTGCTCCTGAGTTGTCGCAGCATTGTTGGATGCAACATCATTGATCCTCTCGATGCCGCTGGCTATCTCGATTATACCTTCGGTTGCCTTGGCAACATCACCGTAGATCAGGTTGAAGGACTCATTCGCACCTTCAACACCGCTCATACATGCTTCCATATCCTGTGCGCATATATCTGCCTTCTTATTGATATCAACTATATTCTTGGTTATGTCATCGATCAGGCGTCTTATAGTCTCGGTTGCACTCGATGACTGATTGGCCAGTGTTCCTACCTCGGTAGCAACAACCGCAAAGCCCTTACCCATCTCACCGGCTCTTGCCGCTTCGATCGAAGCATTGAGCGACAGCAGGTTGGTCTGCTCGGATATTGCATTGATGGTCTCGGTTATTCCGGTTATCTCTTCAACGGACTTGGCGGTAGCCCTTATCAGTGTGGTAAGATCGCTTATGGTATCGTTAAGCGTGCTTACATTCCTGGTCATGCTCTCCATCTCATCCTTACCCTTGGCTGATGCTTCAAGTGTCTCATCACAAAGGGACTTGACATTCTCGGCGTTCTGCGCCAGCTGTCCGGATGTAGCTGCAAGTTCCGTTGCAGCATGTGCGATATCTTCGATTGATGCGTTCATATCCGAAAGTGTCGAGTTAAGCTTCTCTATCGATTCTCCCTGGTTCTGATTTGCATCCGAAAGTGTATGTGAGATATCGAAACATTCGCCCGCGCGGCTGTTCATCTCACCCGAAATGCTCGACAGACTGTTGAGCGTAGCCCTCATTTTCTCTATATATTCGTTAAGGCTCTCCGAAAGAGTAGTGATCTCGTTATTGCCTTCGGGAACAAGAGTAACTGTGAAATCACCCTTACTGATATCGGTGATACGCTCCGTAACCGTGGTAACGGGATTTATAGCCTTGCTGATTATGTAGTAGATCAGCCATGACAGAAGTGCCAGCAGCAAGATCGCGCTTGCAAATGTTATATACATAACCTTCAAAATCGCGTTGCTGAGCAAGCTTGAAGGAACCGCACTCACGATTGCCCATGAAGTATCTTCTATGTCGGTTGCCGTGACCATCATGCCGCCGGCTGCCGTCTTTACCGTAACAACCTTATCGCCGCCGCCGTCAACTGTCATATTGAGCGAATCAAAAACGGTTGCAATACCCGCTGCAACGGGATCTGTCGTATCAGCAAGTGTCTGTCCAACACTGTCAGTCACGTTGCTTATCAGGATATCCTTGGTATCCTTGTTGATTATGTAGTATTTTGCATCGGGTGAGATCGATTCAAAACCGTTCACCATTTCGGCAACTTTATCAAAATTGATATCACTGCTGAGCACCAGATTTTCCCTTACCATGATCGCACAGGCAAGACATGTTTTTCCTGTCGATGCATCCACATAAGGCTCTGAAGAATAGATCTCGCCCTTTTTCTCAAGGGCTCCCTTATACCACGGTCTGTCGGTGAATTCAAAGGTGTCATCCGGCACCCATCCCGATCCGTCAAGGAATGTATTGTCGTCACCGAAAGCCATGTAAACGTCCTGCGAATCCGGATCAAGCGATGTGATCTTAAGCAGCATCGCGAGCATATCCTCATGTGAGGGCTCCGGGATATTTCTTACCACATTGGCTGTCTGCAGGACTCTTTCTTCGATATTGCTCCACCAGGCGTGGACCGAGTTCGCATAAGTCGCGGATTCCCTGGCAAGAATATTGTTGGTCAGGGACTGGATGTTGTCCGATGCCAGTTTGATGCTTATCTGTGTAATGATAACGATGATTATCGCCACATAGATAATGATCTTACTGAGCAGGCTCTTTTTCAGTGATTTTCTTTTCTTCTGTTTCATTATCATGCCTCCTTGCAAGTATTTGCGGATTATTGTACTTTTTTAAGAACAATATGGTAAGTATACCACATTTATTCATTTTTCTCTATATATGTGACAAAAAAATGTGGTGAAAATCCGTTTATCATAGAAACCCAACAAGGCGGTAGCTCCTTTATGTTTAATTATAACATCAATATTTTGATTTTCAAACCGAAGAGCCCGCCAGGGCTCTGAGACCTCGAACAGGAACGATAGACGGGAGCCAAGGTAACGTCACGCTCGCTTCGCTTCACGTGACAAGTCGTCCCGTCGTACTCAGATGCGATAGACGGGGCGCTGAAGGTCCGGGGGACCTTCGCTTAGCGCCGACCGAAGAGCCCGCCAGGGCTCTGAGACCTCGAACAAGAGCGATAGACGGGAGTCAAGGTAACGTCACGCTCGCTTCGCTTCACGTGACAAGTCGTCCCGTCTATATGCAAGGCTCATTGCAAAAAAGAAGGACACCACTTCGGATGTCCTTCTTTCTTGCAAGAGCGATAGACGGGACTCGAACCCGCGGCCTCGACCTTGGCAAGGTCGCGCTCCACCAACTGAGCCACTATCGCATTATAAACATTGTGCCGTCTCAACAGCACTACATATTTATACCACACAAACAAATACTTGTCAACGAAAAACTGAGACAAACGTCCTACCTGAATCCATAATAATCATCAATAGCCATCAGCCATACAGCCAGATATTCATCCTTAAACATATCGGATGAATACACGGTTTTGCCGTCATTAAAATAAAATGTACGATCTACGTAATCAGCGATCCATGTATCATCTTTTCCGGCGGCGGTTACATGATAATGATACTCCGATGCATTGTTTGCATTCAGATAGCAGTCGTTCATCTTCACATCCATATTATGAAAATTATTTGCAACCGCAAGGGCCATGAGCATATGTTTCTCTACCTTATCAAAATCGGAGTTTAAGTCCTTATCAACAAGCATTGTCGCAAGGAGTTCATAGAAGAAATCCCTGTTTATGGTACGTCCTTTTTCAAGGACTTTTGAATCAACATAATCAAGGAAACCCTTAAGATCCTTGCCGCCATACAGAACGGTTGATGCATTCATTCCGCCGTTGGGGACCAATGTAAGATCATTTCCGTTTCTGTAAACATCGACATAACTGTACACTGTCTTATCTCCTGCCGGTTCGGCCACCGATCCGTCCGCAGCTGTATCATCCGTCGTATCGGTATTGTCGGAAGCCTCTGTACTGTCTGATTTCGCACTGCTGTCTGAAGCCGCACTGCTGCCTGAGCCCGCACCTACGCCAAGATCTAAGTTCTTTATATTTTCCACCGACTTATTAAGGGAATCAAGATCGATATCCGCGTTAATATCAGCGGTTGCCGATACATCATTCTTATCACCCATATCAATTCCCTCCGCAGCCTCGTTTGATCCGTCCGAAATGCTGTTCTTAGGCCCTTCATTTCCGGAGCATGCCGTAAGAAGCATTGCCATCGAAAGTGCAGCTGCCGCCACTATAACCGTATTGTTCTTAAAATTTTTCATCATACCATCGATCCCTTTCATTATCCATAAGAAAAGCCGGGAACTTAACTGCCCCGACCTTCTGTCCTTATAATATAGAGCGGGCGATGGGAATCGAACCCACGTATCTAGCTTGGAAGGCTAGTGTTCTACCATTGAACTACGCCCGCATATAGTGCCCAGAACCGGAATCGAACCAGTGACACGAGGATTTTCAGTCCTCTGCTCTACCAACTGAGCTATCTGGGCAAAGCACTGAATGCCTCCGGAAAACTGGCATGCAGACTCGCAAATGCTATTATAAGCATATTCTTCCGATTTTGCAAGCATTATTTTATTTATATTGAATTTTATTTGATCATGAGACTGTCAGGCACTAAACGGCGCTATTCATCGAACTCGACCGTTACGTAATACCCTCTCGGACGCTCCTCTATATTTGTAACTACGCCTTCCCTTGTCTTAAGGCGTTCCCTCAACTCAAAATTACCGGACATGGCGCGCGACGGATCTATCGTATAATACCAGCTCGTCGGAAGCACACCCTCCGTAACCGTCACATGCTCCCCCGTTTCGATTATCCCCGGACGTTCCATTTTAAATTCTATGCTTCTCATTCCTGTCTCTCCACTGTCTTGATATGCATCCATGCATTCACTCTGCATATCCCTGCATGTATGGCAGTTACATCCACATTCCCATCACAGGCCCGGGTGCTTCGCCGCTGCCGTTATCTGCCGGCCGGTCCTGATCCATCCTGTACATTCCCGGAATCATCCTGCACATTTCCGGAAAAATTCTGTGCATTCCCGGAAACATCCTGTGCATTTCCGAAATCACCCTGTACATTCCCGGAATCATCCTGCGAATTCCCGGAATCAACCTGTATACTTGCAAAATCACCCGACATATTCTGCGCATGATCTTCATATCCTTCCGCAGACGTTTCGGTACTGTGCTCTTCATCGGCTTTCCCATCATACTCCTTAAGCAGGATCGCGCTGTTCTTCTTCATATGAAGCTTTAGTCTCGCATTTTCTATGACATACTCGGTCGGCTCGGTCGTAAACCCGCCT
>ONRZ01000199.1 GCA_900320345.1 uncultured Lachnospiraceae bacterium
GACAAGCCTTTGTCCCGGTACATAACATAGATGTTGTCTCCCTTTTGGGCTCCGGTATTGTCAAAAAACTACCCTCGTATTAGTGATTTTACTTCATAAATATTACTCCATCCAACAGGTTCAGGTATCTTTTTGCAGTACTTTCCGCTTTTCCGGTAATTCTTATTACATCTTGCTTTGTAATCACTGGATTTATCTTTAGAAATTCAACAACCGGAAGCAACTTCTTCTTCACTGATTCAGACAAATCCCTGTTAAAAATATCCAACATCCTATCAACTGATACCTGCTCTGATTCGGATGAACCCTCATAGTTGCCTTTTCCAACAGCATTATAATCGACATCATACAGTTTGAACTGTGCGCAATGTCCAAAATGTTGGAAAACCTCTCCTTCTTCATAAGTAACTGCGATTCTCATTGTTATGCTCCCTTTCTCCATAATAGTTTGATGGATTTCTACCGGTTCAAATTCGTAATTGCCTGCCAAATACCTTTTCAAGCACTTCCCTTACCCGCATGTATTGGTGTATTAATTCTTCGTGTTTATCCCGGATACGGTCCATATCACCGTTTTTCGCCGCGTCCTCAAGTTCCCTTGCAAGCTCGCTTAATTCCGTTGCTCCTATCGCTTTGGAATTGCTCTTTATCGAATGGACTTTTATCTCGTAATTTTTTGGGTCATTATCCTTAAGATACTTACGCAGCTTCTCTATGGAGCCTTCGGCATCTTCGCGGAAGGAAGCAAGTACTTCAAGATATACCTGCTCACTGCCGCAGTACTTCAATCCGGTTTTCTTCGCGATTACATCCTGATCATCGAGCACTGACAGATTTCCGGATTTTGCAATTTCTACAAAGTTTTTCCCAAATCTGTCTGCTGTATCATCAGTCTTCACCGGATCAAATTCGAGAATCATGCCTTTAGACGAATCGTCAATCTTTTCCTTCGGAAGATACATCATCATGATCTTTTCCAGCTTGTCGGGCTCGATCGGCTTGGTAATATAATCATCAAAACCTTCCTTTATATATTCCTCCCTGGCACCTGATATCGCATTGGCAGTAAGGCATATTACAACAGTATCTCTGTTTGCCGAGTCCTTCATGCCCTTCAGTTCATGGAGTGTTTCTATCCCGTCTTTTCCTGGCATCATATGATCAAGGAAAATGATATCATATTTCGTGTCCGCGCACAGTTCAAGGCATTCATCCCCGCTCGAAGCGGTATCGACCATAACATAGGTTTCCTTCAGAAGGCTCTTGAACACCAGAAGGTTCGTCGCATTATCATCAACCATCAGGATGTGAGCTGAGGGAGCCGTGAATGAGCTCCTGTATTTTTCCGTCCTGCCGGACGCAGCATAGTATGATTCCTTATAGTTTCCGAGCGGCTCCCATTTTACCACCTTCTGTTTCAGGACAAATGAAAACTTCGATCCTTTACCGTACTTACTCTCTACGATCAGGTTGGAGCCCATCATGCCGAGAAGGCTCCTTGTTATGCTCATGCCAAGACCGGTACCTTCTATATTGCGGTTGCGTTTTTCATCTATGCGTTCAAACTCTGCAAAAAGCCTCCCCATGTCTTCTTCACGAATGCCGATCCCGGTATCATTAACAGATACTTTTAAAAGTACGCTGTCCTTATCACCCTCATCCTTTTCATAACCGATACTAAATGTTACGCTGCCTTTTTCCGTATATTTCACTGCATTTGTAAGGAGATTCGTGATCACCTGCTTGATGCGCACTTCATCTCCGTATAACAGCCTGGGAGTATCCTTATCAAAATCAACCACAAGGGAAAGCCCCTTTTCATCAGTCCTTATCCTCACCATGTTCACCAGATCGTTGATCACGGAAGAAAGGTCGTAATCCACCGGGACTATCTCGATCTTACCTGCCTCTATCTTTGAAAAATCAAGTATATCGTTTATCAGCCCGAGCAGCGTATTTCCGGATGTCTTTATGTTCTCCGAATACTTAAGGATCTCCTGATCGTCCGCCTCACGCAGTATCATCTCATTGAGTCCCATGACCGCCGTGATCGGCGTCCTTATCTCATGCGACATGTGCGATAGGAAGTTGGATTTGGCTTTATTGGCTTCATCTGCGATCTCTATCTGCTTAACAAGGGATTCTGCCATGGCTTCAAGGCTCCTTGACAGCCTTCCCACTTCATCCTTGCTGTCAATAGCCATCTTCTCGCTGTAATCACCCTTCGCATAATGATCGGCCACTTCCGTCATCTTCTTTAGCGGCTTCACGATCGACATCACCCAGAAAAGGCCCACAAAGATCGATACCACCACTATAATGACAGAGGTAAAGAAAAGCTGTATCACCAACCGTATCTGAGGTATTGCGATCTCGCGCTGTGGAACGGTAATGCCAAACAGCAGTCCGTTATCCAGCTCCTTTATGACTATCTTGGCATGTACATTATCAATGCAGTCATGCCATAGGGCCGTGTCCTTCTCAAAAACGAGTATCCGGGTAAAATGTTCCTGTTCATCGGGAGGCAGATCATCAAACGAAATGCCGTTTTTATATTTTGCATGATATAATATGTCCCCCTCCTTTGTCATAAGGAAGGCGCTGCCGTTTCCATAAACATCGATACCTGCGACTTCTTTCACAAGATCTTCATATGACCCGTTGCTGTTATTGATCTTTTCCGCATAATAATCTGCGGAAGTCTGGATTATCTTGTCAGAATCAGAATCCAGCACCCTCCTGCTCCTTATCATTGCCGTTAACATGAGTGTGCCGGTAGCTAACAGCATTATGACTGTTATCATAATAATAATTTTTGTCTGGATCGATTTCATAAGCTACCCCTCTGCTCTACATAATTACTTATTTTTTTTCTATTTTTTGATAATCCTATGAATGATGAAATTGCATTCAAAAACTGATTGATAAAGAAAGTTTGCCTACACGTCGCCTTCAAAGGCTATATCTGAGAATGGATATTTCGGTTTTATGGGCAAATAGTTTTGATCGTACCATCCTCATTGTATTCAAGCTCGACATATTTGACATTCCTGCGATGGTTTATTCCATTTGAAAGCTCACAGTCATGGTAGAACAGATACCATTTCCCATGATATTCGATGATGGAATGATGTGTTGTCCATCCAAGCACAGGCTCTAATATCCTTCC
>ONRZ01000110.1:0-2981 GCA_900320345.1 uncultured Lachnospiraceae bacterium
GCCGTTTCCTCTTCAATTTCATAGATATTTGCATAATGCTCCTTCGGCAGGATCAGCGCATGTCCCTTCGTTGCAGGCCCTGCATCGAGTATCACCGTAAAATCATCATCTTCATATATCTTATTGGTCTCAAATACTCCGTTTGCAAGCTTGCAGAAAATACAATCATCCTTCATATCCGTTCTCCTTATATTTAATGTATTATGTCTCGTTCTCTGTTATGCTTCTTCCTTTGAGAAGGTAAATATCTGATCCAGCATCCTTAACATCCTGAAATCACCCTTCACCTGCATCTCACCCGACATGAATGCCCGCTGGAAGCTCATCTGTCCGGCAACTATATGGTTCATCACTTCCATCGTTACCTTGCACTTAACCTGCGGATCGTCGTGATTTCCGTAATAACAGTTTAGTTCCGAATCCTCTATCTCGACTATAAGCGGCTTCTTCCTGTCCTTTATCACGAACTTATATACTCCGTTCACCTTGGTATCGGGATGGAAATTATCCCTAAAATCCGCTATATAGAGCATATTTTCATCCGTACTCTTATTCTCCATCTTACCCCTGAACAGATTGGCAAGTTCTTCTATGTCCTCCTTCTGCTGCTGTACATAGGTCTCATCTGCCGCATACTTTGACAGCTGCTCGGATTCCTGTGGTGTAAGCGGGATGTTCCTGCTGACACTGCTAACCTTATTTACTGCCTTGTTGCTGGCCGGCAGCGACTTTAATCTCTGTGATACGGTCCTGTAGAGATTCTCCGTCTTCTTCTCGATTATGCCAAGATAATCCTTGTTCATCTCAAATGAAACCAGATCATCGACATATCCGCACAGACCGCTGCATGGCAAACCACCCAGCATCTCCCATGCAAGATCGAGAGTCGTCATTGCCTCCCTCTCTCCCTGGGCCGTTGATATGACCACCGGACACATATATGTTTCGGCTATCTTCTCCTTATTACCGTAAAGCCAGCATGCATCAAGGAACTGCTGCATATATCCTCCGATGCCGAACCACTCTACGGTCGTTGCGAGCACGATCCCGTCGGCATCATTTATCGAAGCGGGAACCGTCGTGATCGTATTCTTAAGTTCATACAGATTAAACTTCTCCACCTTGACATTCAGTTCATCAAGGACTTCCTGCATCTTCCCTATCACAAACAGGGTAGGATCGTCTATGATCCCTCTTCCTCCGTAATAAATATTGATCTTCATCCCTTTGCTCCACCTCATTTCTAACGGAAAACTGTCTGCTAACTTATAATATAACACACTTTTTTTTCAATTTACAATGAGCGGATGCATGTATTTTGTTTACCTTAAGCGATCGCTTCTAAAGCACATCTGTCTGTATATGTCGGCACTGTCATTTATGGCTGTCTGTTCAAGCATCTTCCTGAACCTTCTCGTGCTGTTTATCCATCTGACCGTTATGAGTATGGGAAGGAGCATCGCCATTGATTCTGTCATACAGATAAAGATCCTCATCTCGTTAAGCGCGAGCAGTTTTGTAACAGCGCTGTTCTTATATACCGCAGCACTTAGGACTATGCCCGAGATCAGCAAAACAAGGGACAGGCATACCGTGATAATGATCTTACCCGACCTTGGTATCACCGGTGCGTCATCCTTATCGGGCGGATATAATTCCCTGTCATCTTCTATGAGTATCTTTTCCGTTTTGCTGCCGTTCCCGTCATTTTCCATGACCGTTTCGGTCAAGCTGTCCTGTCCGGAAAGCAGCTCCCTTAGTGTATAATCCTCATTCACAACCTGCTTATAAAGCCCGTAAGCCAGCTCTATTGCCGCATCTTCCTTATGGTCAGCCTTCCCAAGTATATACTCTGCCAGTTCATTCATACCTTCCTTTAACGTATTGTACTTCCTTTAACGTATTGTACGAACCCGGATAATAGCACCAGAAGATCCTTCCCGTATTGTTTTCAACAAAAATATATCTGGGATCGAGTATAAGATGCTTTACAGGAAGAAGATATTCACCCGCGGCCTCCATCCCGCAGATTATACTCTCTATTAAAACATACAACATCTTGTGGTTCATTTCCTCATGTTCATATATATTGTAGAGGCTTGTTTTTGAGGTTGTATCATAAACATAATTTTCCTTTCCCTCTGCGTAAACTATGTTACACTCCAGGAACCCGGTTATATGGTTTTCTATCAGCATCCTCGACTTATACCCAACATTTTTCATTTCAGGATTTTCAAGAATCAGCCTGCTTCCGTTAATATCGCTCTCCATGCGTGCCGTAAACATTACCCAACATTCTCCTTACACAACAGTTTCGTGTTATCCTGCCTTTTTATCCTCCCTGTCATTTCTTATGCTCCCTTAAATATTCCGCTTCCCTGAACCTTCCGCTTCTGCATTCATAACTGTGTTCCGTACTGCCGGCGCTCAGAACCCGCCTTATCAGTCCGCCTCCCATCTGAGCACTTCCTTCAAAAGTAACCCGGACCTCATCCCTGCCTATGTCAACATTTGTATCATAAGTCCATTTCCCGATAAGATGCCCCGGCAGGACTTCGGCTATGGCTTCCTGCGCCCTGTGTCCCCGAAGCGCTGCCGACAGACAGGCCTTATTGACCATGCATTTATCATGCATTATGAACCCGGAAAACAGTATGAAGATGAACACTCCCAGGATGAAAGGCATCAGTAATGTCAGTTCTATCGTAAGAGATCCCTTTGCCATCACATCACCCCCTTCCCAATATCATGACGGATACAAACGCTCCCAGCACGAACGGGATATAAGGCAGGCTGTCCTTCTTCTTCCTGCTGCCAAATGCAATACATGCAAGACCGGTCAGCGCCGTCATCACCATCGACAAAAACAGCACTGTAAATGTCCTCTCAAATCCCGTCATCAGCCCGAGAAGCAGGACCACATAAACATCTCCCATGCCTACCGCTTCCTTTGTTATCCTGCATACTGCAAAAAGGAAGAG